>JBIIIA010000211.1:0-5957 GCA_044235195.1 Thermoflexales bacterium | reverse complement strand
AAGGGAGAGTGGAACGCGCCGATGTGAATAGTGATAGTGATAGTGATAGTGGATAGAACTATCACTATCCACTATCTGCTATCTACTTGCCTCAGCGAATCGCCTTCTCCGTCTGCTTGTCGAACAGGTGCATGTTGTCCATGTTCATCGCCACGGCCAGGGCGTTGCCGACGCGCGCCTTGCTGCGCGGGTCGACGCGCGCAAGGAACGTCTTGCCGCCGGTCTCGAGGTAGACGATCACTTCGTTGCCCATGAGCTCGGTCACTTCGACCTTGCTTTCCACCAGCGCCGAGTGGATGCCCGGCGGGAGGTACTCGGGGTCATGGATGTGCTCGGGGCGGATGCCGAACACCACCTGCTTGCCGATGTACGCCTTGTACTGCGCCAGCTTCTGCTCCGGCACGCGCACGCGGAAAGTGCCGCAGTCGACGTATGTGTTGCCATCGGTGTTGGTGAGCGTGGCATCGAAGAAGTTCATCGACGGCGAGCCGATGAAGCCGGCCACGAACAGGTTGTCCGGGCGATCGTAGAGCGTCTGCGGCGTGTCGATCTGCTGCAGCACGCCGTCCTTCATGACGGCGATGCGGGTGCCCATCGTCATCGCCTCGGTCTGGTCGTGCGTGACGTAGATGAACGTGGTGCCCAGCTGCTGATGCAGCTTGCTGATCTCGGCGCGCGCCTGCACGCGCAGCTTGGCGTCCAGGTTCGACAGCGGCTCGTCCATCAGGAAGACCGCCGGGTTGCGCACGATGGCGCGGCAGACCGCCACGCGCTGGCGCTGGCCGCCGGAGAGCTGCTTGGGCTTGCGATCGAGCAAGTGTTCGATACCCATGCGGCGCGCAGCGTCGCGCACGCGCTGATCGATCTCCGCCTTCGGCATCTTGCGCAGCTTCAGGCCGAACGCCATGTTGTCGTACACGCTCATGTGCGGGTACAACGCGTACGACTGGAACACCATCGCGATGTCGCGATCCTTGGGCGGCACGTCGTTCACGACGCGGTCGCCGATGTAGATGTTGCCGTCGCTGATCTCTTCGAGACCGGCCAGCATGCGCAGCGATGTAGTCTTGCCGCAGCCCGAGGGCCCGACGAACACCAGGAACTCACGATCGGCGATCTCGATGTTCAGATCGGCGACCGCGGTGACGTCTCCATATCGCTTGAAGACGTTCTCGAATCTCACACTTGCCATTCGTATTCCTCCGTCGACCATTGCGGTCGAATGCCCTGAAAAGGGACCTAATTAGCGGAGGATTGTAGTGTTGCAGCGGGAATTGGCAAGCAGGGAGCGGAGTGGATAGTGATAGTGATAGTGATAGTGATAGTGGATTGTGAGCCTGCTCGCTGTTCACTATCACTATCTACTATCACTATCTACTATCACTATCTACCACCCACTATCTACGCCGCTCCCCGCTCCGTCGTCTTCAGCGTCCATGCGCGCGCGGTGAGGCCGAATTCTGCAAACGTGTGCACCATCGCCGCGCCGATCTGGTCATAGCGATCATGGCTGAAGGCGATGAGCCCGGGGCCGGCGCCGCTGAGCGCCACGGCGGCCGCGCCGGCGTCGAGGGCGGCCTGGCGCGCCTGCAGTGCGCCCGGGATCGCCGGCAGGCGATACGGCTCGTGGATGCGATCCTCCATGACGCGCGCCAGCAGCTGCAGATCGCCGCGGCGCAGCGCCTCGACGACCAGCGCCGCACGCCCGACGTTGAACACGGCGTCGGCGCGCGAATACGTCGCCGGCAGCACCGAGCGCGCGTGCGACGTCAGGAAGTGCAGCTGCGGCACGCACACGGTCACGGTGAGCGGCGCCGTCGGAATGCGCTCGGCCACCGGCTGCCCGTCGCGGATGGCCACCACCACGAGGCCGCCCAGCAGCGCCGGCGCCACGTTGTCGCCGTGTCCCTCGATGGCGCACGCGCGCGCCAGGATGCGCTGCCGCCCGGCCTCGCTGTGCAGGCTGGCGGGATCGACGAGATGCCGCGCCAGCATCAGCCCGGCCAGCGTCGCCGTCGAGCTCGACCCGAGCCCGCTGCCCACCGGCACGGCGTTGGTGCACACGATGCGGTAGTGCACGCTGCGCACGTCGAACGGCGCGTGCATCTCCAGCTCTTCGATCATCGTGCGCACGACGAGGTGACCGCTGTCCGACGCCAGCACGCCGGCGCCTTCGCCGTGCGTCTCGACCGCGATGCCCTGCACACCGGGGTCCTCGCGCAGTTCGAACGTGTTCCAGAGGTCGAGCGCGATGCCCATCGCATCGAAGCCCGGCCCGAGGTTAGCCGAGGTGGCCGGCACCTGAATGCGAATCATGCGATCGCTTCCAGCAGCGCGTCGATCGTCGGCGGAATCATCGCCGGCGTCGCCACGCCCTTGATCGCCGTGTCCGGGTCTTTGAGGCCGTGGCCGGTCAGCACCGTCACCACGGTCTTGCCCTTCACGTCGATCACGCCGTCGCAGATGGCTTTGCCCAGCGCCGCCAGGCCGGTGGCGCTCGACGGTTCGCAGAAGATGCCCTCGGCGCGCGAGACCTGCCGATACTGGTGCAGAATTTCGGCGTCGCTCACCGCGGTGATGTGGCCGTCGGATTCGTCGAGCGCCTGCACCGCCTCGCGCCAGCGCGCCGGGTTGCCGATGCGGATCGCCGTGGCGATCGTCTCGGGATGCTCGACTACGCGGCCGAGAACGATCGGCGCCGATCCCTCGGCCTGCCCGCCCAGCATGTGCGGCAGCGTGTCGCACTTGCCGTCGCGAAAATATTCCTGAAAGCCCAGCCAGTACGACGTGATGTTGCCGGCGTTGCCCACCGGCAGCGCCAGGAAATCCGGCGCGCGGCCGAGCGCGTCGACGATTTCGAACGACGCGGTCTTCTGCCCCTGCAGGCGCGCCGGGTTAATGGAATTCACCAGCGCGATCGGCGCGCGCTCGGTCGCCTCGCGCACCATGCGCAGGCCGTCGTCGAAGTTGCCGTCGATCGAAATCACCTGCGCGCCGTAGGCCAGCGCGCCCGCCAGCTTGCCCGCGGCGATCTTGCCGTCCGGCACCAGCACCACGCACTTCAGGCCGGCGCGCGCGGCGTACGCCGCCGCCGACGCCGCGGTGTTGCCGGTGCTGGCGCAGATCACCGTCTTGGCGCCGTCGGCCACCGCCTGCGTCATCGCTGCGGTCATCCCGCGGTCCTTGAACGAGCCGGTCGGATTGAGCGCCTCGTATTTGATATAGAGCTCGAAGCCGCCGCCGAACAGCTCGGCCAGGCGCGGCGCCGGAATCAGCGGCGTGTTGCCTTCGAGCAGCGTCACGGGCGGCGTTCCCGGCGCAACGTCGACGCGATCGCGATACGCCGCGATCACGCCCGGCCAGGCGCGTTGGGTCTGAAACGACATGGCGCTGATCATACGATGGACGGCGGCGTGGGGCCCCCTGACCAGAAGAGAGGGAAGAGGGAAGAGGAGAGAGGAGAGAGAAAAGAGGAGAGAGGGAAGAGAAAAGAGAAAAGAGAGGTACAACCACGTATCATGCCGAACGCATCCCCCATCGCCTCGGTCCTCGCCGACAAACTCGCCGCAGAAGGAGAGCGCGTCGCCGAATTCTTCGCGGCGCACGCCGACCGCCAGACTGTCTCGATTTACGCCGACGGCGCGGCGTGGTCGCTGCGCCAGACGCTCGAACACCTCATCCTCTCCGAGCGCAGCCTGCTGGCCGTGTTCCGCGACGTGGCCGCCGGCGGATCCGGCGCCCCCGTGGACACCGACGTCGAAGCGTTCAACCGCGCGCACACCGACGAGCTCGCCGCCCTGTCGTACGACGCACTCGGAGAAGCGTTCCGTGCGCAACGCGCCGTCACCGTCGCCTGCGCGCGTGCACTGACCGACGAGCAGCTCACCCTCCGCGGCCGCCACCCGGCGATGGGCGAAACGCCTCTCGGCGACATGTTCAAGATGATCGCCATGCACGGCATGATGCATCTGCGCGACGTGCGGCGCGCGCTGCCGTAGGCCGTTAGAATCACACAGTCGTGATCAAGCTCATCATTTACTTTCGCAAACCGAAGGACGCCGCCGCGTTCGAAGCGCATTTCAGCAACGTCCACGTGCCGCTGATCGCGAAGATGCCGCACGTCAAACGCACCGCCGTCACCCGCGCCATCGGCGCCCCCAAGGGCGAGCCGCTCTTCCACCTGATCCACGAGGTCTACTTCGACGACCTGCAGGCGTGCAACTTCGCGCTAAATTCGCCCGAAGGCCGCGAAGCCGGCGCCGACCTGATGGCGTGGGCCAAGGACATCGCCACCCTCATGTTCGGCGAGGCGTGGGAGTAGGGGCGACGCTCGCATCGCCCGTGCATCGGCGCGCCAGTTGTGCCAAACTGCGTGCCCATGCGCGCACACGTCCGACTACACAACGGCACGCCGACGCTCTTTCTGAACGACGAGCCGGCTTTCGCGAATTTCAATCTGCTCTCGCCGTTCGACGCCGAGTACCGCGAGCCGTCGCGGCCGATCGCCCGCAAGTTCGGGCAGCTCGGCGTCGACTTGTACTGCATCGATTCGCTCGGGCCGGAATGGACGCCGGGCGAATACGATTTCTCGACCGTCGGCCCGCGCCTGCAGGCGGCGGTGGATGAAAATCCGAACGCGCTCTTTCTGCTGCGCATCAACTTCGAGACGCGCGGCACGCCGAACAACTGGTGGAACCTCGCCCACCCCGACGAGCTCGAACTGATGGGCGCGCACGGCGAGGACGCGGCGGCGATCGAACGGCTGCGCGCGAATCCGCCGGCCGAGCGGCGCACATCGCAGTCGTTCGCCTCCGACGTGTGGCGCGCCGATGTGCGCGCACTGCTGCGCGCCTACATCGCCCACCTGCGCGAAATCGGCATGTACGACCGCGTCATCGCCTATCAGATCTGCGCCGGCGTGGTCGGCGAATGGATCAAGGGCGATTCGGACATGGTGCCGATGTGCGCCGACTACAGCGCGCCGATGCGGCGCAAGTTCCAGGATTTCCTGCGGCGCAAGTATTGGAACTACGTCTGGCTGCTGCGCAAGGCGTGGGACGACCCGAGCGTCACGTTCGACACGGCCGACGTGCCGCCGCCGACCGAGCAGCTTCGCGCGCGCGCCGGCGTGTTCCGCGACCCGACGCGCGAGCGAGCGGTGATCGATTTTCACGAGTGCCGCGCCGAGGTCAGCGCCGATGCGCTGCTCGATTTCTGCCGCGTGGTCAAAGAGGAGACGAACGGCGACAAGCTGGCCGGCGCGTTCTTCGGCTACATCACCGAGCTGGCGTGGAACCTCGACTTCTTCGGCTGGGGGCCGAACGGGACGTTCCACGGCGTCGACGATGGCACGCTGCAGCGCAGCGGCCACCTCGGCCTGGGGCGCGTGCTGCGTTCGCCCGACATCGATTTTTTCGTCAGCCCGTACAGCTACGGATTCCGCGGCATCGGCGGCGACGGCCAGGCGATGCAGCCGAGCGAGGCGCTGCGCGCCGCCGGCAAGCTCTATCTCTTCGAAGAAGACACGCTCATGCACAACCGCTTCGAACCGAGCGGACGCATGCACACGCACGAGCAGTCGCTGGAAATTTACAAGCGCAACTTCGCGCACTGCCTGACGCGCGGCCACGGCATCACGTGGCTGCAGAGCAGTCTGTTCCGCGAATATCCCGAGATCGAGGCCGCCGCCGACGCGCTGCACGTGCAGATGCAGAAGGTGGGCACGTGGGCGCTCGGCCTCGACCGCGCGCCGCAGAACGAGATCGCCGTGTTCTTCGACGACGAGAGCGAGTTCTACACCGGCGTGCGCAACGACGCGTCGATCTCCGGCGTGTTCTATCAGAAGACCGTCGACCTGCCGCGCATCGGCGCACCGCACAGCGTGTTCCTGCTGAACGACCTGCTCGAAGGCCGCGTGCCGCCGTTCAAGCTGGGCATCTTCCTGAACGCATGGCGCC
>JBIIIA010000210.1:0-5961 GCA_044235195.1 Thermoflexales bacterium | reverse complement strand
CTCTTTCGCGCGCTCGTGCTGGCGCCGTCGAATCCAGGAGTTCTGCGGCGACAGGTCGACGCTGCGCTCGCCGGACAGCACGCGCTGAATGGCGCTCTCGATCTCGCGCATCGCCGATTCCTCGGGCACGCGATCGCGATCGGTCAGCCCGAACAAATCCGCCAGGCAGTTCTCCATCTGCGTCGGCGAATTCGAACGCAGCACGTAGATCGGCAGATTCGCCGACTCGGCGTCGTTGATCATGCGCGGGCGCTGGCGATAGTACGCCTTGGCCGTGATCAACACGTTCGCGCCGTCGAGCGTGTCGACCAGGCGCGCGTTGACGCCGAGCGCCTGAATCGCCTGCTGCATGCGATTCTTCGAGACGCCGAATACGAAGATGTTCAGCGAGCGCTTCCCGTTCGGCGGCTCCGCCACATCCATATCGTCGCGCTCGGAAAATTCGTCGCGCTCGACGTCGGACGAACCCGGCACGCTCTGGTCGATCTCCATCGCCGGCGCGCGCCGTTCGAGCTCGTCCAACGGCAGAATACGCATGTCCTCGCCTTCGCGCGCGCGCCGCGGTTCACCGTCGCGCTGCGGCAGCACGCCGCGGCGCTGCTCGTAGCGCGCTTTGCGCGCGTCGCGCCGCGACATGTACTGCTCTTCGTCGGCATCCTGCACGCGCTCGCTGCGCGAGATGCGCACTTTCTCCAAATGCACGCCGCCGCGCTCGTCGACGTAGCGCAGATCGGCCGCCGGCATCTTGTCGCGCAACAGCGCATCGACCGCATCGGCCACGCTCTGATGCACCAGCACGCGATGGCGATCGCGCAGCTCGACGAGGACATCGAACGTCGGCGGCGCGCGGCGCTCGAGCACGGTCTTCTGCGTGCCGCGCCGGCGCGCCTCTTCGTCGGACAGCGTCACGCTCTCGATGCCGCCGATCAGGTCGCTCAGCGTCGGATTCATCATCAGGTTCTCGAGCGTCTGCCCGTGCGCCGTGCCGATCAGCTGCACACCGCGCTCGGCGATCGTGCGCGCCGCCTCGGCTTCCTGCTGTCGCCCGATTTCGTCGATGACGATGACCTGCGGGTTGTGGTTCTCGACCGCCTCGATCATCACCTCGTGCTGCCGCGACGGCGTGCTCACCTGCATGCGCCGCGCACGCCCCACCGCCGGGTGCGGAATGTCGCCGTCGCCGCCGATCTCGTTCGATGTGTCGACGATCACCACGCGCCGCGACTCCGCCAGGATGCGCGCCGCCTCACGCAGCATCGTCGTCTTGCCCACGCCCGGCCTCCCGAGCAGCAGAATCGACTTGCCGGCGTGAATCAAATCCTCGATGATGCCCAGCGTGCCGAACACCGCGCGGCCGACGCGACACGTCAAGCCGACGACTTCCTGCCGCCGATTCTTGATCCCGGAAATGCGGTGCAGCGTGCGCGTGATGCCCGAACGATTGTCCTCATCGAACTCGCCGATGCGCGTCACCACGTACGCAATATCTTCGCGCGTCACTTCGTCGTCGCGCAGATACAGCGTCTCTTCACGCACCCCGCCGGACGCCCCGGACGCCGCCGGATCGGCCGTCACGTAGCGCGCCTCGGGCGGCCGGCCGAGATCCATGACGATCTCGATCAATTCTTGAAAACGCCCGATCGCGCGCAGCGGCGTCACAATCGACGCCGGCAGCACGTTCAATAGAACTTCAAGGTCGTCGGTAATTCTGGTTTCTGGCATGAGGTTGATTGAACGATTATCGCCCCTTTCCAGCTGCTTCCAGCCTCAGCGCGACACGCTCACCGCGCCTGTGGGCGCCGGCGCCCACACCGGGGCCTGCACGCGCGCCGCAGTGTGTCGCATCAATATCTGATTGCTGCTGACATGCACGAATCCCAGTTCGTGCAGCAGCGGCGCCAGCCACGCCTGGTAGCCGCGCACGCAGCAGTACGTGGCGCGGCGATAGCGCAGCTCGCTCAGCACGCTGCGCAGCGCCGGGCCGGCCAGCAACTCATGCTCCGGGCGAAACAAACAGCGCATCGCACGCCCACGCCGGCCGTGCCAGAATCCGATGTGCCCGACGACCTCGCCGCTGTCGACGAGGACGTACCCACGCTGCACTTTCATCACGCCGAGCAGCGCGTCCAGCGACGACTCCGCCGCCCATGTCAACCGTGGCGCGCTGCGCAGATGCAGCGCACGAATGGCCGGCTCGTCGCCGCGCTCCGCCGCACGCAGCCCGGGCGGACGAGCGACGGTCGCCGCCTTTCGCATCGGCGACGCGCCGCGCTCACCCAGCAGCTTCAACATGTCCTGCTGCATCTGCGGCGCGAATCCCGCCGCCTGCAGCAGATTCGATTCGAGGCTCCCTTCGTGCACGTCGGCGACGACGTGGTGCGCCCCGCGCTGCGCCGCCTCCGCCAGCAGCTGCTGCACCAGCGATACCCACTGCTGCGCCTCGCCTTCGTCGCGCGGCGTCGGGGCCGCCAGCAGCAGCGCCGCGCCGCGCTGGCGCGCCACGTCCGCGCTCGATTCGTCCGGCAGCACCCGCAGCATGCCGAACGAGCCGCCGCCCTCCGGCTCCACCATGCACACCAGCGGATACCGCCCGCCGCCGACGTACGAGCGCATCGCCTCCCGCAGCGGATGCAGCCCGCCGACTACGATCGTGTGCGTAGCCAGCGGGCGCGCATGCGCCTGCAGGCGCTGCACCATGCCCAGATCGCGAATATCGAAGTGACGAATCACATGCCCGTGCTCACGAGCGCACGAAATTCGAACTCAGAAAAAATTCGTGCACTCGCGCGTCGCGCGTCAATTCAGGATGAAATGACGTCGCCAGCAAATTCCCCTGCCGCGCCGCCACGATCGTGCCGTCGGCCAGCGTCGACAGAACTTCCACGCCCGGCCCGACCGACTCGATCAGCGGCGCACGAATGAAGACGCCCGGATACGGCCCACCCGCCACGCCGGCGATGTCGATCCCGATCGTGAACGAATCGACCTGGCGCCCGAACGCGTTGCGCTTCACCCGGATGTCCATCAACGCGAGCGTCGGCTGGTCGCGGCCGACGTCGCGCGCCAGGAAGATCAGGCCGGCGCAGGTTCCCCACACCGGCTTGCCCGCCCGCGCGAACGCGCGAATCGGCTCGATCATTCCCCAGCGCACGGCCAGCTTGCCGAACGTCGTGCTCTCCCCGCCCGGCATGATCAACGCATCGACCCGTTCGAGGTCGCGCGGCAATCGCACTTCGAGCGCCGAGACGCCGATGCGCTCGAGCACCGCGACGTGCTCGGCGAAGTCGCCCTGCAGGGCGAGCACTCCCGCGATCACCAGCCGCGCCCCGCCAGCTTCTCCTGCGGAGCAAGCGAACCGATGTTGATGCCGACCATCGGATCACCGAGGTTCCGGCTGACCTCGGCCAGGATCTTGTAGTCGTTGTAGTGCGTCGTTGCCTGCACGATGGCCGTGCCGCGCGCCTTCGGATCGCCGCTCTTGAAGATGCCCGAGCCGACGAACACGCCGTCCACGCCGAGGTGCATCATCAGCGCCGCGTCGGCCGGCGTGGCGATGCCGCCCGCCGCGAACAGCACCACCGGCAGGCGCCCGAGGTCGGCCGTCTCCTCGACGAGCGCGTACGGCGCCTGGATTTCCTTGGCGTACGTGTACAGCTCGTCGCGGCGCATCGACTTCAGCTTGCGAATGTCGCCGAGGATCGCGCGCGCATGGCGCACCGCCTCGACCACGTCGCCGGTCCCGGCCTCGCCCTTGCTGCGGATCATCGCCGCACCTTCGTTGATGCGCCGCAGCGCCTCGCCGAGGTTGCGCGCGCCGCACACGAACGGCACGGTGAAGTCGTGCTTGTCGATGTGATGTTCTTCGTCGGCCGGCGTGAGCACTTCGCTCTCGTCGATGTAGTCCACGCCCAGCGCCTCGAGAATCTTCGCCTCGACGAAATGGCCGATGCGCGCCTTGGCCATCACCGGAATCGTCGTGCATTCGATGATGCCGGTGATCATCGACGGATCGCTCATGCGCGCCACGCCGCCCTGCTTGCGAATGTCGGCCGGCACGCGCTCGAGCGCCATCACGGAAACAGCGCCCGCTTCTTCGGCGATCGCAGCCTGCTCCGGCGTCACCACGTCCATGATCACGCCGCCCTTCAGCATCTGCGCCAGGCCCTTCTTCAAATCCCACGAACCGACGGTCCGCTCGGAATGGCCCTGCTCGACGCGGCCGTTCCCGTTCATTTTTTCATTCGCCATTTCCAAACATCCTCACAATTGATCACGACGCGGCAGCTTCACCCGCGGCCGCGCAAACACAAAGTATACGCGGGAGCATCGCCTAAAATCTGAGCGCTATGACGAATTACTTCCGCGAGCAGATCCTCACGCTGCCGCAGCTCATCGCCGACGTTCACGCACCGTTCGCTGCCGAGGCCGCCCGCATCTTCGACGCAGACAATGCCCGCAGCATCGACCGGCTCTTCACCCTCGGCTGCGGCGACAGCTTCTTCGCCGCGCTCGGCAGCGAGCTCGCCTTCGAACTGCTCGCCGGCGTTCCCACCGAGGCGCAGAACGCCATGACCTTCGCGCGCTACGGCGCCGATTTTCTGCCGAAGCGCGGCGCGCACGTCATCGGCGTCAGCGTTTCCGGCGGCGTCACGCGCACGATCGAGGGCGTCACGCGCGCCGGCAAGCGCGGTGCGCGCACGTACGCCATCACCAGCTCGGAGACGACGCCGATCGCCAAGGCCGTGCAGCAGGTGCTCACGACGAAGGCGCCCGACGTGCCGAACGACGCCGGCGTGCAGGTGCCCGGTGCGCGCTCGTATTTCGCCTCGCTGATGATGCTCTACGCATGCGCCGTTCGCATCGGAGAAATGCGCGGCGCGCTCTCGTCCGCCGACGCCGCTCAGTGGCGCTCGACGCTGGCCGCCGCCTCTTCCGCCGCCGCGCGCACGATCGAGCTCTCCGACGCCGCCGCGCGCTCGCTCGCGCAGGACACGCTCGCCCACGCCGGCGACTTCGTGTTCTGCGGCGCCGGCCCCAACTACGGCACCGCTCTGTTCTGCGCCGCCAAGATGCTCGAGGCCACCGGCGACGCCGCCATCGGCCAGGACACGGAAGAATGGGCGCACCTGCAGTACTTCGCCCGCTACGCGCCCACGCCCACGTTCCTCATCTCCGCCGGCGAGCGCGACGCCAGCCGCGCCGCGGAAGTGCGCACCGCCATGCAGGCCATCGGCCGCCGCGTCGTCGAACTTCCGCAGGCGCCCTGCCCCGAAGTCTTCGCCCCGCTCGTCGCCCCCATCCCCGCCATGCTCTTCGCCGCGCACCGCGCCGAACTGCTCGGCGAGCCCTACTTCCGCGGCTTCTCCGGCGGCCGCAGCATCGAACACGGCGGCGGCATCAGCCGCATCCGCACCAGCGAGATGATCACAGACTAGACTAGGTTTTGCCATACGCCTCGGGCGTACAATCTTCCGAACCTAATGCCACGCGCACGAATTCCCCTCTCGACCAAACCGCAGACTCAGAAAGCCTTCCTCGTCGGCGTCGACCTCCGCCGCTTCGCTCACAAAAATGAAAGCATGCGCCTGCCGCTGGCGTCTTCGATGGCCGAGCTCGACCTGCTCTGCAAAACCGCCGGCCTCGAAGTCGTCGGCCAGATCACGCAGGTCCTCGATACGCCCAATCCGAATACGTTCATCGGCCCCGGCAAGGTCGAAGAGCTCGTCACGTGGCGCGATGCGCTCGAGTTCGACGTCGTCGTCTTCGACGACGAACTCTCGCCGCGCCACCAGCGCGAACTCGAAGAACTGCTCGGCCCGAAGGTCACGCTGATCGATCGCACCGCGCTGATCCTCGACATCTTCGCGCAGCACGCCAGCACGCGCGAAGGCGCGCTGCAGGTCGAACTCGCACAGTACGAATATCGCAAGCCGCGCCTGACGCGCATGTGGACGCACCTCG
>JBIIIA010000209.1:0-5986 GCA_044235195.1 Thermoflexales bacterium | reverse complement strand
GTGCTGCTGTACGGGCGGCGGACGCTGCAGGCCGGCTGGTCGCTCGGCGCGCTGGCGACCTCGTGCGCGGCGACCGGCGTGCTGGCATGGCAGGTCTACACGAACGGGCCGATCGCCTTCCAGATGGGCGCGTGGGCGGCGCCGTTCGGCATCACCATCATGGCCGACATGCTCGGCGTGCTGATGGCGTCGATGGTGCAGGTCGTCATGCTGCTCGGCCTGCTCTATGCCCTCGGCGCAAAAGACGCCGCCGTGCGCTATCCGTTCTTCCTGCCGCTCTATCTCACGCTGACGACCGGCCTGACCGGCGCCATGCTGACCGGCGACATCTTCAACGTGTTCGTCATGGTCGAGCTGATGGTGATCTCGGCGATCGGCCTGACGGCGATGAGCGACGACCCGCTCGGCGCGGAGGCGGCGCTGAAATATCTGTACGTCGGCATCATCGCCTCGATCTGCCTGCTGATCGGCATCGGGGCGTTGTATGCGGCGTACGGCACGCTGAACATGGCCGACCTGGCGGCGCGCGTCGCCGCGGACCCGCAGCAGCCGCTGTTGTGGATCGGCATCGTATTTTTGTTCGCCACCTTCGGCATCAAGGCGGCGGCGGTGCCCTTCCACTTCTGGCAGCCCGACTTCCACACCGTCGCGCCGACGCCGATCAGCGCCATGCTGTCGTCGGTGGTGGTGAAGTTCGGCGTCTACGGCTTCCTGCGCATGACGACGCTGCTGTTCCCGGCGCAGGCCGGCGAACTGCGCACGGCGCTGCTGGTGATGGGCGCGGCCGGCGTGATCTTCGGCGGATTCGGCGCGCTCGGGACGCACAACGTCAAGCGCATGCTGGCATATTCCACGCTAGCGCAGGTCGGGCTGATCCTGGTCGGCATCGGCTGGGGCACGGCGGAATCGATCGCCGCGGCGCTGCTGTTCACCGTGAACCACGCGCTGATCAAGAGCGCGATGCTGATGCTGGCGGGCTACCTGGCGAGCCGCGCGCACGTCAAGAGCGCGTCGTTCGAAGTGGTCGAGGGCCTCGGGAAGTATGCGCCGGCGGCGGGGATATTGTTCTTCATCGGGGCGATGGCGCTGGCCGGGCTGCCGCCGACGAACGGGTTCGTGTCGAAGCTGGCGCTGTTCCGCAGCGGCGCGGCGGCCGAAGGATGGACGACGCTGGCGATCGTGGGCGTGCCGAGCCTGCTGACGCTGGTGTATGCCATGCGCGCGTTCATGCGCGTGTGGTGGCAGCCGCGCAAGCACGATGCGAAGGTCAAGCCGGCCGGCGACAGCCTGCTGGCGCCCGGGCTGCTGATCGCGCTGTGCGTGGCATTCGGCGTGGCGGCCGAGCCGCTGCTGCAGGTGACGCAGCGCACGGCGGCGTGGGCGATGCAGCCGGCGTCGTATGTGGCGGCGGTGAACCTGACGGCGGCTGACGAAAAGTGATCCACGTACCCGGCTTCTAAGAAGCCGGGTACCGCATAACAACAATGGCTTACCTGCTCACCTCCCTGCTCTGCGCGGCGATCTACCTCACGCTGACGCAGAGCCTCGCCCTGAACAACCTCGCCACCGCGCTGGCGATCGGGGTGCTGGCGGCCGCGCTCACCCGCCCGCGCGGCGCCGGCCTGCCGCTGCGCCGGCTGCCGCGCGCGCTCGTCGCGCTGGCCATCTACGTGCCGCGCCTCATCGTCGACATCATCAAGTGCGGCATCACCGTGGCCGGCTTCATCCTCGATCCGAAGCTGCCGATCCGCCCCGGCATCATCGCCGTGAAAAGCCACGGCAACGACGTCGTCACCGCCCTCAGCGCCCACGCCATCACCGTGACGCCGGGCGAACAGGTGCTGGAAATCGGCGACGACGGAACGATGTACACGCACTGCCTCGATGCCGTCTCCAGCGGCGCCGGTGCAGACGCTGCGCAGTCCGCGCGCAAGAAACTTCTCGACGAGGTGTTCGCATGATCGACTCCCTGCTCTATTGGACGCTGGTCGCCTCGCTCGTGGTGCATCTGGCGCTCGTCGCCTTCTGCATCCGCCGCGTCTGGCGCGGCGAAAACGTCATCGACCGACTGATCGGCGCCGACGTCATCGGCACGCTCGGCCTGGCCATCCTGCTGCTCATCGGCATGCAGAAGAACGACACGCTGTTCCTCGACGCCGCCGTCGGCCTCGCCGCGCTCAGCTACATCGCGAGCATCGCCATCGCCAAATACATCGCCGACCGCCGCGCCGCGCCGACGCCGACCGACCCGACCGCCGGCCCGTCGCGCCGGCGCAGCAGCGGACGCCGCAAACGCGCCTGACAGGAGAACCTCATGGACATCGCCCTCAAACTTTTCGCCATCGTCGCCGTCGTCGTGGGAACGGCGTTCTCGGTGCTCGGCATCGTCGGCTACCAGCGCATGCCCGACGTCTACACGCGCATGCACGCCACCGGCAAAGTCAGCACCTTCGGCGTGGCGCTGCTGCTCCTGGCCGCCGTGGCCATCACGCCGATCGGCTGGGCCAAGGCGCTGCTGCTCATCGCCCTGATCTGGATCGCCGGGCCGGTCGTCTCACACGCCATCGGCTCGGCGGCGCTGCGCATCGGCATACCGATGAAAAACGCGGTGCGGGATGATCTGGGTTCGATGAACAAGAAATAGTATCAATCGAGTCCAGGACGATATTCCGCGAGAATCTGCCGCCACAATGCGCGCAAATCCAACGAGTCCGTCCACTCGCGCATATAGTCGAGATCGATGTCTTTCTCGATATCCAGCGTCCGCAGCATTCCGTGAATATCCTTCAAATGCTTTTGCGAGACGCCCTCACTCATCGCAAAGAACAGAAGCTTGTAGAGGATCACGTCCTCCGGAGCGAGCACCCAGCCGTATACATCCGGATTCACATACAGCTTTAGGCGCCTGCGTCGCTGCATGCTCGAAGCATCAAGCCCGTCGTGTGACACGACATACACATCGGCTCTCGCACCGATCTGCGCATCGAGAATATTGATGGGCAGACGAGCGGGCAGCATTTCATGAATGATGTTTTCCAGCGGATCGACGTACAGTTCCCAACGCTCCACTTCCTCCACGAGAAGTTCGAGCCGAGCCACATCGATGTCGACCATGACGTCGACATCCTGTGTAAGCCGTGGCGATGTGTTGTAGTACATCGCCGCGACGGAACCTCCGATCGCATATGCGATGCCGAAACGATCCAGTGCTGCGAGGAGCCGTTCGTTGAATGCACGCAGTTCGCTAAATCCGGGTTCAACTCCCATCGTTCACCAGCATCGCGATTGCCGCGGCGCGCTGCGCTTCTTCTTCCGAACGACCCGCCGCCCGCTCGCGCTCGATCAGCGTCGCACGCGCCCAGGCCCACAGTTCATGTGCGCGCATGACGGCCGCCCCTTCCAGCATCGCATCGCGCAGCCGTCGCTGCACGTGCAGCGGCGGCTCCTCGAATTTCGCCGCGCGAATCGCGTCGCGCGCACGCGCAACGACGACGTCCATGTTCACCGGTCGTCGCACCGTCTGCGCTGATCGCTTTGCTGTGCGCATCTGTAAAAAAGCACGAACGACGGGATCGAGTTCATGGTTGGCCACGATGACGAGTATAGAGCGCCGAACTATTTCGCCAGCCGCACCAGCATCCCACTCCGATCCAGCGCGTACAGCTCGCCGTCGGCGTCCTCGCCGAACGACGTGATCTGCATCTCGGTGTCGAGCAGCAGTTCGCGGCGCCAGGCAGTGCCCGATGAACGCAGCGCCCAGATGCGCCCTGAACAAAAATCGCCGAACACATACGCGCCGACCAGCGTCGGGATCTCGCGGCCGCGATACACGAACCCGCCGGTCACCGAACAGCCGTCGTCTCCGTGCGCGTAATCGTGCACCGGCTCCGTGAACGACGCCGCGCGCGCGCCGCCTTCGAAATCGTGCAGCCCCTCGCGCATCTTCCAGCCGTAATTCAGACCGCCCCTGCCCGCCGGCTGCCGGTTTACTTCTTCATATTCATTCTGGCCAACGTCGGCCGACCACAAATCGCCGGTGCGCCGATCGAACGAAAATCGCCACGGATTGCGCAAGCCGACCGCCCAGATTTCCCGCCGCGCGCCGACGCCGAAATTCGGGTTGTCCTTCGGAATTGCGTACGGCTTCTCCGGCGTCGACTTCGACACGTCGATGCGCAGCATTTTTCCGAGCAGCGAGCGCGTGTTCTGTGCGAAATTCTGCGGGTCGCCGCCCGATCCGCCGTCGCCCATGCCGATGTACAACATGCCGTCCGGGCCGAAGCGCAGCCCGCCGCCGTTGTGATTCACGTACGGCTGATCGACGAAGAGCACGCGCCACTCGCTGCGCGGATCGGCGCGCCGCTCGTCGAGCGCCCGAAATCCCGCGACTACGGTGTCGCCGCTGCGATCGGTGTAATTCACGAAGAAGCGACGCGACTGCGCGAAGTCCGGCGCAAAGGCGATGCCGAGCAGGCCCTGCTCATTGCCGCGGCTGCCCACGCGGTCGACGATGTCCAGAAAAGGCTCCTCGATCAGCACACCGTCGCGCACGACCCGCACCCGCCCTGTCTGCTCGAGCACGTAAAAAACATCACCTGCGGCCACCACGTCGACCGGACTTTCCAATCCGCCGGTGATGCGGATGAGGGAGGGCCGGACAGCGGACGACGGACCGCCGACGACGGACGACGGACCGCCGACGAACGCAGCAACGAGGCCAACAACGATTGTGAACGTCAAGATCGCGACATGGGACATGTTCGAAGTCTCATGCACAAACCTGAGAAATGCCGCCGTCCGCCGTCCGCCGTCCGTCATGCTATAACCCCTCCACCATGAGCACCGTTGCGTATCAGGGAGAGCCCGGCGCCTGGAGCGAACAGGCCTCGCTCGATTTCTTCGGCCCGTCGGCGCAGCCGCGGCCATTCGTCACGTTCGACGACGTCTTCGACGCCGTCTCGCAGGGCCGCTGTGACTTCGGCTGCGTGCCGGTGGAGAACTCGCTGGCCGGCAGCATCCACCGCAACTACGACCTGCTCATGCGGCATTCGCTGCGCGTCATCGGCGAAACCATCGTGCGCGTGCGCTGGTGCCTGATCACGCAGCCCGGCGTGGCGCTCGGCGACCTCCGCAGCGTCATGTCGCACTGGCAGGCGCTCGGGCAGACCGAACGCACGCTGACGCGCATGCTGCCCGGCGTCGAACGCAAAGAGGTATACGACACGGCCGGCAGCGTCAAGCTCCTGAAAGAATCGGGGGCGCGCGACGCCGCGGCCATCGCTTCGCGGCGCGCCGCGCAGATCTACGACATGCCGGTGCTCGCCGAAGGGCTCGAAGACGACCCGACCAACTACACGCGCTTCGTCATCCTCGCGCGCGACAATTCACCCGAGCACGTCGCGCCCGCGACCGCGGCGTACAAAACGTCCATCGTGTTCGTCGTCGGCAACGTGCCGGGTTCGCTGTTCAAATCACTGGCGGCATTCTCGCTGCGCGACATCGATTTGCTGAAGATCGAGTCCCGGCCGCTGCAGGGGTCGCCGTGGGAATATCTGTTCTACCTGGATTTCGCCGGCCGCGCCGAAGACGCCCACTGCGCGCGCGCGCTCGACCATCTGCGCGAGTTCGCGACGACCGTGCGCATCCTCGGCTCCTTTCCGCGCGCGAACATGCCGAACTGAAAACGGAAGTGCATCCGCCGTTTGGGGGCGAAATGACGCCGTCGCCTACGCCTCACCCCCGGCCCCCTCTCCCCCTCGATTTCGCTTCCGTTTTTACCGGGCAAAGTACTGATAAGCGCGCGAAATCTCGGCGGAGAGGGGGCAAACGCCGCCACGCTCCCCCTCTTCGCCGAAATTTCGCGCGCTTGCTCGAGCGTCGATCCGCGACGAGCTGCGCGAAATTGAGGGGGAGAGGGGGGCCGGGGGTGAGGCGTAGGCAAGCCGCTCCAAACGGCGGATGCACCCCCCGAAAACAGAAAACAGGG
>JBIIIA010000208.1:0-5993 GCA_044235195.1 Thermoflexales bacterium | reverse complement strand
CGCGCAGCTTCGCCGCGTAGGCGGCGTTGGTCGGGTCACTGGCGCCGGTGGCGCCGCCGATGTGCAGGACGCCGACGGGCAGGCCGCGCGCGCGGAGCAGGGCGAGCGCGCGCATGAGCGCATCGCCGCCCTTGCTTTCGTTCATGAAGCCGAAGTAGCCGACGAGCGTGAGCTGTGGATCGACGCCGTGCGCGCGCAGCCATGCATCGCGGTCGAACGTGGGCAGCGGGCGCGGGGCGATGTTGCTGCCGATCGGCGCGAGGAACGCGCGGGCGATGCCCTCGCTGCGCAGCACGTCGAAGTCCTCGTCGTTGGTGGCGATGCAGGCATTGGCGCCGCGGGCCATGCCGATGATGGCTTTCCAGCGCAGCGGGCCGGCCTTCGGAAATAGGTACGGCACGCGCAGGTCGTGAAAAGTGACGACGGTCGGGATGTGTCGCCCGAGCGCGGCCGGGAGCAGGTTCACGGCCGGATGCATCTGATACGCGGCGGCTTGATACTGCAGATTGAACACGTCGACGGGATGCACGCGCGCGAATGCTTCGAGCCTGCGCCGCAGATCCCAGCCCCAGGCCGGGATGATGCGATGAATCTGCACGGCGCCGTCGAATTCGTGGGCCGGCGCGTCGGCGAGGAAGCGCGTGACGATGTGGACGGTGTGGCCGAGCGCAGAAAGTGCGCGCCCGATTTCGCGTGTGAAGTCGCCCACACCGCCCTGCATGGGAGGGTACTCGCCGGTGATCAGTCCGATGCGCATCGTGGGTATTAGACCATCGGGCGCTCGTACGGCTTCCACTGCGAGCCGGCGCCGACGGTGCGCTGGCCGGGGCGCGGGTTCATCGTCTTCCACGTGTGTGATGCGGCGCGCAGCTCGGCGTAGAGCGCTTCGACGGCGGCGTGATCGATGCGCGGCGTGACGCTCGCCGCGGCGGCGCGCTCGCGCAGCGCGGCCACGTGCACGCCGATCGTCTCGATCGCCTTGGCGTAAATCGCCGCGCCGTATTCCGGCGACGCCTCGCCAGCGTTTTCTCCCTGCGCCAGGCGGCCGCCGGCGGCCGGATCCTGCGCGCGATCGAGCAGGCGCATGTCGACGAGTTCGGGCTTCAGGTGCCACAGCAGCGACACTTCGTACTTGCCGGCGTGGTCGCCCGGGAAGCCCGGCGCGAACTCGAATTCCATGACGGCCTTGACCGGCATGCCGAAGCGCGCGGCGAACGCGTCGCCCCACGCCTGCAGGTCGTGTTCGTTGCCGCCGCCGTGCCCGGTGATCACCAGCGCGGCCTTGAAGCCGGCGTTGGCGAACGCGCGCAGCTGATACAGGTACTGCAGGCAGAACACGTGCGGCGGGATGCTGGCCATGCGCGCGTTGTGTTCGCCGACGGTGTCTTCGAGCCACGCGGCGTGGTAGCCGGTCTCGTGAATGTGGTACGCCTGCGTCGGCGCGACGATGCCGCCGTACAGGCGCGCGCCGGCGTCGCAGAACGCGTCGGCCGCGTGCATGTCGAGCCCGAGCGCGGCGACGTGGCCGTGCGGTTCGCACAGCCCCACCGGCAGATAGACGATCGGGCAGTCGTCGAGTCGTTCGACGAATTCGAGTGGGCGCAGGTCGGCCCAGCGGACGCGTGAGGTGTTCATGGAAATTCGTGCGCAGTGTTCGCGCGCTACATGACCTTGCTGTTGTAGAAGTTGTGCACCCAGCGATGGCGGCGGCGCAGCGTCTCGAAGATTTCGGCGGAGAGCGGCGGCTCCGACAGCGCGGCGATGTTTTCGTCGGCGAAGCGCGTGACGTGCATCGAGGCGATGGCCACGGTGACGCCCGGATCGTGCAGCACGAACTTGAGCGCCAGCGCCGCCAGCGACGCGGCGTGCTCGGGCACGAACCGACGCAGCGCATCGACGCGGCGAATGTATTCGGCGCGCGGGCCCTGGTCGAAATAGGCGGCGCGGTAATCGCCCGGCGCGAATTCCACGTCGGGTGTGAGGAAGCCGGTCAGGCCGCCTTCGTCCAGCACGCAGCGCGCGATGACGGCCACGCCGCGTTCGCGGCAGAGCGGCACCACGCAGTCGAGCGCGGTCGGGTCGAAGATGTTGATCACCGTCTGAATCGAATCGATCGCGCCGGAGGTGATCAGCGGCAGGCCGATGTCGTGGCGCTGATCGGGCAGGCTGACGCCGATGGCGCCGATCAGCCCGCGTTCGCGCAGCGCGCGCAGCTCGTCGAGCCAGTAGCCCTCGACGCCCCAGTTCGGCCAGTACAGGTGCAGCTGCATGCAGTCGATGCGCTCGACGCCGAGCGTGCGCAGCGACGTCTCCGTGGCGCGCGTGATGTGGCCGCGCGGGAATACATCGGCGACCGGCGTGGGCAGGCCCCACTGCTCCTTCGGCCCGATCGCATTCACCTTTGAGGCGATGAACGGCGCCGGGCCCGTCCATTGTGCGAGCGCCTTGCCGATGATCGCCTCGGACGGCCCGTAGGCGCGCGCGGTGTCGATCATCGTCACGCCGCGTTCGAGGGAATGCAGCACCGAGCGCACGGCGGTGTCTTCGTCGACCGCGCCGAACACGCCGGCGAATCCGAACGCGCCGAACCCCAGGCGCGAGACGGCTGTGGGGGAATGGGGGAAGTGGGTGGTGAGCATGGGGGGAGAAGAGAGTGGATAGAAGATAGTGGATAGTGATAGTGATAGTGGATTGGATTTTCGACGGCGGACGGCGGTCAGCGGTCGGCGGTCAGCCGAAACTCGAATCGATATTCCTTTTCCAGCAGCTGGTATTTCGGCAGCGTGTCCTGGCCGACGGAGGCGCTGCCGATGCCGCGGTGCGCCGCGTCGAGATGGAGGATTACTTCGCTGCGCGGCTCGAGTTCGTAGGTGTGCTTGGCGGCGAACAAATCGTGGTCGGTGAAGTGGCTGGTGTTGAATTCGAACGGCGTCGTGCCGGCGATGTGCAGCCCGGCGTTCGCGTCGCCGAGGCGCAGCCAGCGCACGTCGGTCTTGTGGCCGTTTTCCTGCGGCATGATGTACGGCACGTGCTGGTCGGTGACCGTGCCGCCGAAGCGGCCGATCAGCGCCGAAGCGCGGCGGTCGGCGTAGTTTTCCCACGGGCCGCGGCCGTACCATTCCAGCGATTCCAGCGCCGGGTCGAGCGCCATGCTGACGCCGACGCGCGGGATGTCGTTCAGGCCGTTGCCGACGACGACGTGGTTGTCGATCGACAGTTCGCCGGTGGGCGACAGTGTGAAGCGCATGGTGTGCGTGAAGTCGTCCCACTGCTCGCGCCCGCTGGCGCTGTAGACCACCTCGAGAACCGGCGCGTCGCCGGGCAGCAGCGACATGCGTTCGAGGCGCTGCACCACGCGGTCGAGCTTCTGATTCAGCCAGCGCTGCAGGTTGGTGTGCGGGTAGAGCATCAGCTTGATGCCGTCGTTGTCGGTGCCGGCGCGCCAGACGTTGAGCGACGGGCCGGCGACGACGAGGTTCTTCGCGCCGCCGAATTCGATCAGGCGTCCGTCGCTGCGTGCGAACACCGCGCGCACGCCGGCGGCTTCGAGCGCCACCGTGGCTGCGCTCTCGAGCACGGCGACGCGGCCGGCGGGCGTCGGCGGCGTCGCCGGCGTCGCTTCGATCGGGAGCACGATCTGCACGCGCGCGACCTCGTGGCCGGCCTCCGCCCACCACGACTTCTCGCGCTGGTAGAAGTAGAAATTCAGGAACTGTTCGCCGGTCGCCGGGCGCTGCAGCGGCAGCGTCGTTTCGAGGCCGCCGCCGGGCGCGACGTCGAGCGCCGGCAGTGCGCCGCGCTGGGCGGGCGCGCCGTCGACGAGCAGCTCCCATTCGCCGCGCAGCCAGCTCAGGCTGCGGAAATATTCGCGGCTGACGATGCGCACGCGCCCGGCGGCGGCGTCGATCGCATCGACCGTGCACGGCCGCGCCAGGTGTTTGAACTCGTAGAGCGCCGGGTGCGGCGTGCGGTCCGGCCAGACGATGCCGTCGGTGATGAAGTTGGCGTCGTGCACGGTCTCGCCGAAATCGCCGCCGTAGGCCCAGTGCGCTTCGCCGTCGTCGGTCGTTCGGCGAATGCCGTGATCGAGCCATTCCCACAGGAAGCCGCCCTGCAGGCCGGGGTACTTTTCGAAGGCCTCGTAGTAGTCGGCCAGGCAGCCGTTGCTGTTGCCCATCGTGTGCGAGTACTCGCACATGATCAGCGGGCGATTGCCCTTGCCTTCGCGCGCCCAGTCGACGATCTCGTGAATGTACGGATACATCGGGCAGATCACGTCGGTGGCGGCGCGCCCGCCGTCCCAGCTTTTGCCGAACCAGCGCGTGATGGCGCCTTCGTAGTGCAGCGGGCGCGTCGGCTCGGCGTGCCGCACGTAGCCGGCGGCGGCGTCGTGGTTCGGGCCGTAGCCGCTCTCGTTGCCGAGCGACCACAGGATGATCGACGGGTAATTTTTGTCGCGCTCGACCATCGCGCGCACGCGCTCGACGAAGTGATTGGTGTAGCGCATGTCGCTGCAGATCTCGTTGTAATACGCGTGCGCTTCGATGTTGGCTTCGTCGATCAGATACATGCCGTAGCGGTCGCACAGCTCGTACCAGTAGGCGTCCTTCGGATAGTGCGCAGTGCGGACGGCGTTGACGTTGAACTGCTTCATCAGGCGCAGGTCGGCTTCCATCGTGGCGCGGGAAATCGCCTTGCCCGTCGTGTCGTCGTGATCGTGATAGTTCACGCCGTTGATCAGCACGCGGCGGCCGTTGATCAGCAGGTCGGTGCCCGCGATCTCGACCTTGCGAAAGCCGAAGCGCGTGGCGTGCACTTCATCGCCGGACGGGCCCTGGAGCGTGGCCACGATCGTGTACAGATTCGGCGTTTCATGCGACCACAGCGCCGGCGCATTCACCGAAGCGGAGAGTTCGACCTTCGTGCGCACGGCGGTGTTGAACCATGCGATCGGATTGAGCGGCGGCAGGCACGGCGCCGACAGCGGCTCGGTGAAGATCGGCTGGCCGGCGGCGTCGAACAGCTGCACCGCGACGCTGTGGCCGTCGCGATATTCCTCGCCCGGGAAGCCGACGTGCAGCGTCAGCTTCAGCGTGGCGGCGGAGAAATCGTCGTTGAACTCGCAGCGCGCGTAGAGGTCCTGCAGCTGCGGCCGCGCGGTGGCGTAGAGAAACACCTCGCGCATGATGCCCGAGTGCCACCAGTGATCCTGGTCCTCGATGAACGAGGCGTCGGACCAGCGCGTGACCACGCACACCAGCTCGTTCTCGGCGTCGGGGCCGCTGTGCACGTGCGCGCTGACGTCGAACTCGGCCGGTGTGCGCGCGTCCTTGCTCATGCCGACGGCCTCGCCGTTGACGTAGACGTACAGCGCGCCCTCGCAGCCGGCGATGTGCAGGATCACGCGGCGGCCGTCCCAGTGCGCCGGCGTGCCGAACGTGCGGCGATAGACGCCGGTCGGGTTGTCGTCGGGCACGTCGGGCGGCGTGTTCGGGAACGGCATCTGCACGTTGGTGTACTGCGGCTTGCCGAATCCCTGCATCGTCCAGCTGCCCGGCACCGCGATCGAGCTCCAGCCGTCCTCGCGGATCACCTGCTCGGTGGCCGCTTCCGGGCGCGGCAGGATTTTGAACTCCCAGTCGCCGTCGAGCGGCTGAAACCACGGCGACGCGTCGCGGTTCATCGTCAGCGCCTGTTCCGGCGAAGCGAAGGGCACGGTCACGGCGTGCGGCGGCAGCTTATTGAGCGAAGGCAGCTGGGGCATTTCCCAGGTGCGTTCGCCGGCGAGAAAGAGCATGGGGAGGGTCGGCGAATCCGATGCGTTGTTCATAGGGGCAGTTCCGGGCTGCATTCTGCTTCAGGATGGCGCGGGAGGCTAGTGGGGGGACGCCTCACCCCCTGACCCCCTCTCCCCCTCAATTTCGCTTTGGCACTGACCGAGCAGCACTCGTGCCAGCGACGCGAAATTTCGGCGGAGAGGGGGAGCGTGGCGG
>JBIIIA010000207.1:0-6004 GCA_044235195.1 Thermoflexales bacterium | reverse complement strand
GCCCCCCCCCTGTTCATCAATGGCACGTGCACGGTGTACACCACCGGATACAGGCCGACCGATCAGTGTCCCTTCGACTGGGGCAGTTCGGCTGGAATTCTGTGGCCCGACACCCCCGGCAAGGGCGTGACGGTGCTCCTGTTGGACGCGGAAGGGCGTGAGCTGGCGCGGTTCACCTACTGAGTAGTCGGCGACGGTCAGCGACTGAAAATTCAGCCTGAATGTCGGGGTGCATATCACAATTTTGCGTTTACGCAAAAGTTATGTCATTTATGAGACGTTTAGCACTTGACAAGCGGGTGGCATTCACTACTATCGACTAGATACAGTGCCTGACGGTGTGCACATTCATTGCGCACCGATTCGGGAGGCAGGTCCGGGTCGGCGGGACAGAGGTTTGCAGCGTCGGTCTAACGTCCGCCTCAGCAATTCCTCTATAGTGGTGAAGTCGATGACAGTAAAGAAGAGCACGAAGTCCGCCAAGCCGGCGGCCAAGACAACCCGAGTTCCCAAGACGCCCAAGGCTCCTCGCGTAGATAAGGTGGAGAAGGTGGTCGTGACAGCCGTGAACGGGGCGGAATCGGCCTCCGTCGAGCGGCGTCCGAGCCGCGCCAAGTCGGCCCCCGTCACCGCCGAGGTGCTGACGGTGGAAACGATGCCGATTTCCCCGTCCATGGTGCCTTCGCGCGATGCATCGTCGGCGACGATCGAGGAGATCACCGTCGAAGAGCTCAGCGGCGAAGAGCAGCTGATCAGCCTCGGCCGCGAGAAGGGCTACGTCACGTACGAAGACATCCTCGGATTCTTCCCCGACGCGGAGAAGAACCTCGAGCAGCTGGAAGATTTATTCGCGGCGTTGACCGATTCCGGCATCGCTGTGGTGGCCAGCGAAGACGAGGGCGCCGAGCAGCTCATCGACGACGACGACGACGACGACGATGAGTGGAACGAACGCAACAACGAAAATCTGCTCGAGGCCATCGAGGCGGACGACACCGTCGGCTTGTACCTGAAGGAAATCGGGCGCGTGGCGCTGTTGACCGCGCCGCAGGAAGTGGACCTGGCGCAGCGCATGGAGCGCGGCCGCGAGGCGCGCGAGCAGACGCTCTCGGGCGAAAAAATTACGCCGAAGGACATGGAGAGCATCGAGCTGCTCATCGACGACGGCATGGCCGCGCGCGAGCACCTCATCAATGCGAACTCCCGCCTCGTCATCTCGGTGGCGAAGAAATACATCGGCCGCGGCGTGCCGTTCCTCGACTTGATCCAGGAAGGCAACATCGGCCTGATCCGCGCCGCCAAGAAATTCGACTGGCGCCGCGGCCACAAGTTCAGCACGTACGCCACGTGGTGGATTCGCCAGGCCGTCACGCGCGCCATCGCCGACCAGGGGCGCACGATTCGCGTTCCGGTGCACATGGGCGACCAGATCAATCGCCTGCTGCGCGCCAGCCACCAGCTCACGCAGGAGCTCGGCCGCGACCCGACCGTGGCCGAACTGGCCGAGTCGCTCAACGTCACCGTGCGCAAGGCCGAGCAGATGATTCAGGTCGCCCGCCGCCCGATCTCGCTCGAAACGCCGACCGACGACGAAGAGGAATCGGTGCTCGGCGACTTCATCCCCGACGACGACTCGCCGGCGCCGGCCGAGATGGTCACGTCGCAGGTGCTGCGCGAACAGCTCTCGGAGATTCTGGACACGCTGCCGCCGCGCGAGGTGCGCATCCTGCAGCTGCGCTACGGCCTGCTCGACGGCGAAACGTACACGCTCGAGGAAGTCGGCCGCAAGCTCGGCGTCACGCGCGAACGCGTGCGCCAGATCGAGGCACAGGCGCTCAGCCGGCTGCGCCTGCCCGCCCACGCGCGCAAGCTGCGCGACTTTCTCAAAGAGTGATAGATGATAGTGATAGTTGATAGTGAGTGATGACTCGTTACTATCAACTATCACTATCAACTATCACTATCAACTATCACTCTTCTCCCCGCTGCTCCTCAAAATCACGCCCGTGGCGTGGCGCACTTCGCCGACCGATTCCTGCGAGCTCGAATCGGTCATGTTCTGGCGCACCTGGCCGCGGAACTGCTCGGGCACGTCCTGCGATTTCAGGCCGAACTCGCCTTCGGCGATTTCGATGAGCAGCGCCGTCGGCGACATGTTCGGGTTGAGATCGGCCGTGCGCTGCTTGAAGCGCGCGGCGATGGACTTGGCCGTCTGCTCGTCCAGCGCGTAGCCGCAGATTTCGCGCAGGAAGTAGTGCATGATGTTCCAGCCGCTGAGCGGCCCGAGCAGCACTTCCGTGTCGGTGACGCCGAACTGATCGAGCGGGTGCGCCTCGTACGTCGAGCTGTCGTTCAGCACCGCCTTGGAATGCACGCCGGCGGCGTGCGTGCGGTTCGTCAGGCTGACGGGCTCCTTCGAGGGCACCAGCTTGCGCAGCTTGTCGGCCATCATGACGTTGATCGGGTAGGCGCCGCGCAGCGTGTAGCCTTCGAGGCGGTCGTATTCCTTGTCGATGAACAGGTTGAACAGCAGGCCGGTCATCGAGGTGATGCCGCTGCGTTCGCCGATGCCGAGCAGCGTCGTCTGCAGGAAGCGCATGCCGCTGCGCACCGCTTCGAGCGAATTCATCAAGGCGAAGCCGCGATCGTCGTGGAAGTGGCCCTCGAGCGCCACGTGCGGGTAGCGTTCGCGCAGCGTGCGCACGCGCTGCGCCACGGCCGCCGGCGTCGCTACGCCGACGGTGTCGGGGGTGCCGAAGCGATCGACGGTCGGCGCGACGACGTCGTAGACGCGCATCAGGTCGTCCTCGCGCGTGCGGAAGGCGTCCTCGCCGCTGAAGCGCAGCAGCAGGCCGGGATGATTGCGCCGCACGTCCTCGAGCAGGTCGCGCGCGCGACGGGCGATTTCCTCCAGGCCGAACCCGTGCTTGTGGCGCACCGAGACGTCGGACGTGCCGATGTACATGTTCAGGCCGTCGGCGCCGGCGGCGATGGCCGCTTCGACGTCGGCCGGATGGCAGCGCACGTGCGCCAGCAGGAAGGCGTAGCCGCGCTGATAGACCAGCTCGTCGCGCACCTGGCGAATGGCGGCGAAGTCGGCCGCCTCCTGCGCGCTGACGTTGGGCGCGAACAGTTCGAGGTACTTCACGCCGAAGAGGATCAATGCGCGCGCGATGTCGAGCTTGTCCTGGGTGGTGAAGTAGTACTTGAAATGGTCGTGCAGCAGCGACGACTGCTGCCCTTCGCGCAGCGTGGTGTCGATGATCTCGAGCGCGCGCGGCTGGTAGGTGCGGGGGGAGAAGGTGCTCATCGTGACGAACCCGGAATGCTAGGAATCCGGATTTGCGGCGGCGATTGTAGCGCGCAGCACGCGCTCCATGACGCGCACGGCGCGCTCGAATTCGGCGACCGGCACGTGCTCGTGCGGCGTGTGGTCGAGCGCCGAGTCGCCGGGGCCGTAGGCCACGATCGGGCAGCCCCAGACCGGGCCGACGACGTTGAAATCGGCGGTGCCGGTCTTGTGCTTGAAGGCCGGGCGGGCGCCCTCGGCGCGGATGGCGTCGACGAACGCGCGCGCCAGCGGCGTGTCCTTCGGCGAGCGCCAGGCGTGCTCCGGCCCGCGAAACGCGTATTCGGCGCGGATGGGCGAGCGCAGATCGCCGGCGCGCGGCTGGCGGCGCTG
Organism: Thermoflexales bacterium; assembly: GCA_044235195.1. GTDB lineage: Bacteria > Chloroflexota > Anaerolineae > J036 > Brachytrichaceae > CANJQH01. The sequence continues at coordinate 2,322 of JBIIIA010000207.1, read as the reverse complement.
GTCTTCCCATTCCGCCACGAAGTGCTGCGCGGCGTCGGGCGCGAAATCCGGCGGCAGGCGCAGCGCGGCGACGATCTCGCACCATTCGCGCAGGCCGTCGTCGCCGGACTGAATTTTGCGCAGCGAGGGCAGGATCTGGTCGAACGCCTTCGGCTTGTCGGCGTTGAAGGCGGCGGCGTGGCCGGCCAGCGCGTTCCACAGGCCGACGGCCGCCTCGGACGCGTTGGCGCCGGGCAGGGCGGTGTGCTGTGAATCCTGTTCGAAGCGCGCCGAAATCAGGATGCGGCCCTTGTAGCCGAGCGTGATGCCGTCGCTGGCGCTCGGTTCGCCGATGACGCACAGCTCCGGCCGATACTGCGTCGCAGCGAAGCGCGCGCCCTTCGAGGATGCGGCCTCCTCTTCCGTGGCGCCGACGACGATCAGCTGCCAGTCGGCCGGCCACTCGGCGGCGGCTGCGGCGCGTTCGGCCGCCAGGATGAACGTGCACAGCGGCCCCTTGGCGTCGACGGCGCCGCGGCCGTAGAGCTTGCCGTCTTCGCAGCGCACCGGCACGTCGCCGCCGACGGTGTCCATGTGGCCGAGCAGCACGATCTGGCGCGGCCCGTCGCCGATGATGCCGACGGCGTTGCCGGCGTCGTCGACGAACGCGCGTCCGCGCGGGCCGAAGCGGCGCTGCATTTCATCCACTAGAAATCGTGCGACGGCGCTTTCCTGCCCGCTCAGCGACGGGATGCGCAGGCATTGTTCGAGGAGTTCGATCATGGGGCGTGTAGTGTACGACGGCGCTCGGTGAGAGCGCTCTCACGTCTGTTTCACGAATGCGTCGTCGCCGGTTCGTATCGTTGATTTCGACAGGTGGCTGCGCCGAGGCTCGATCTCGGAGCTGCATCGCCGCAATAGATCGACAGAGATCAGCAATTCAGGAACAACGAACATGAACACGAACAAGAAATGGACGCAGCGTCGAATGGCCGGGCTCGCTCTCGCGGTGGCCGGTGTGAGCGTGGTGGGTTTGCTCGCCGTGGGCAGCGCGTCGGCGCGGGGCGGGGTCGCCGTGAATCCGCTGCAGTCGCCGCTGTGCACGCCGCGCGCCGAGGAAGGACAGGGCGGAGAGGCCGGCAACCTCGCCGTGGTGGCGCGGGCGCTGGGCATCGACGAGGCCGTGCTCAAGGCGGCGCTGAAGAGCGGCAAGACCATCGCTGACGTAGCGCAGGCGAACAACGTGCCGGTCGCCGACGTCGTCGCCGCCATCGTGGCCGACCGTCAGGCGCACATCGCTCAGGCCGTGGCCGACGGCAAATTGACCCAGGCGCAGGCGGACGAAAAGCTGGAGCATCTCACCGACAAAGTCACTGAATCGGTGAGCACGCTGCCGCGCCAGGGCGGCAACGGCGGCCGCGGCCGTGAAAATGCGCCCGCGGCACCCGGCACCTCCGGCGTGGCCGGGGAGCCGGCGAACACCAGCCGCCAGCCCGGTCGTTCGCAGGCGCCGGTGGAGCAGCCGACGGCATCGGCGTCGACTTCGGCGGCTGCGCCGACTGCGGCGACGATCGAAGCGACGGCCCTGCCGCCGAGCGGAAATGACAACGGCGGCAACGGTGGCGGCCGGGGCAGCAATAACGGCGGCGGCCGTGGCGGTAACAACGGCGGCAACAACGGCGGCGGCCGCGGCGGCAACGGACGCCCCTGAGCTCGTCGGCAAGCCCGAGTAGGCCGTGGGCAGCGAACGCCCTCGCTTCACAGGATGCGGGGGCGTTTTGCGTTCGGCTTCTCGGCCCCCATCGATTTAGCCGATAGGCCATTGTTCGGCGCATCGCGGTCGGTCAGAATGACGGCTGTTTTGAACTCGGAACCCGGCGCTCGGCGCTCGGAACTCGGAACTCTTCATGACTACACCCACTCAGAAGGCCATCACCTCCCTCGAATCTTCGCTTCGCGAGCGCGAATCTTTTCAGGCGCTGTTCACGCCGGCGAACGTCGCCGTCATCGGCGCCACGGACAAGGACGGCAGCGTCGGCCTGGCCATCATGAAGAACCTGATCGCCGATTTCAAGGGGCCGATCTACCCGATCAACCCGAAGCGCACGGAGCTGCTCGGCCTGCCGGCGTTTCCGAACGTCGCGGCGACGCCGCAGCCGGTCGACCTAGCGGTGATCATCACGCCGGCGCGCACGGTGCCCGGGCTGATTCGCGAATGCATCGCGGCGGGCGTCAAGAGCGCATTGATCATCTCGGCCGGGTTCAAGGAAGTGGGGCCGGAGGGCGTGGCGCTGGAAAAGGAAATTCTCGAAGCGTGCCGCGCGGCGAAGATGCGCTTCATCG
>JBIIIA010000019.1:0-17894 GCA_044235195.1 Thermoflexales bacterium | reverse complement strand
GGTTTCTGGGGGGCCGCGGCCCCCGCCCCGGGCGGGCGGGGGGGGCGCGGCGACTCGGCCGGAATTTACGGATTGACTCTCAAGAATTCATGCGGCGTCGCCGCCACCATGCGAGCGGCACGGCGAGCAGCAGCGGCGTCACACCGAGTGCGATCGCCGTCCAGAGTTCACTCTCGCTGCGCAGCGACCGCATGGAAACATCGGTGACCTCCGAAGAGAGCGGCGTCGACGGCGGTTCCGCACGAACGAGCGGCGAGGCGGATGCAGTGGGAACCGGCACGACCGTCGCCGTCGGATATGCGATCGGCGCGAGCGCCGGAGCGTCGATGATGCGCACGGCAAAGTGCACTTCGTATGCGCGCCGAGCCTCACCTTCTTTCTGCAGAAGTTCTCCCTTGCGCAGGTACCACGCCACGTACAGTCGATTGCCGCCGGCCACGACCGCACTCGGCCATTGCGGCACGTCCCCCGTCGCCTCGGATTCGATCTCCGTCACCACCTCCGGCGCACTCCACGCCGTGCCGTCCCACACCGCGTGCAACAGCGAAAGCCCCTGCCGCTGCAGCAATGTCCGACCGACGGCGAACCAGTGCACTCGCCCGCGGCCATCGATGACCGCCGCCTGGCCGTCGAGCCGCGCATCGTAGACAGGCGTGGTGTTCGTCGCTCCTTCGATGCGCGCCGGCAGCGACCAGGTGCGGCCGCGATCGCTCGAGCGCACGAAATAAAAGCCGTCGTCGTTCTGCCCCATCCACGTCACGATCAGCGCGCCGAATCCGTCGACCGCCAGCGCCGGCGTCGCTGCCTCGTCGGAAGACAGCACGCGCACCGAGGTCCATGTTCGCCCCTGATCGAACGAAGCGGAATGGGCGACGCGGCGCGGGCGAGTGGTCTGTCCGAGATCGCCGCCGCGCGCCATTTCCCACACCACGTGCAGGCCGCCCGCCCGATCGAGGGTGATCTGCGGACGCGCCGCGCCGGTCGGCAGCACGGATACGTCGACCGGCGTCGACCACGCCGCGCCGCGATCGTCGGAACGGCGATGAAACACATGAAAGCAGATGGCGCAGTCGGAGGTGCGCACGTTCGACGTATAGATCACATGAAGCGTGCCGTCCGATTCCTCGACGAGGCGGCTGAAATAGCCTTCGCCCAGCGAAAGGGATTCGTCCCAGGCGAGAGGATCCGCGGCGCGTCCATGCGCAGCGCGTGTGAACCAGAGGCCGGCCCGGCTGCGCCAGGTCATCAGCAAATCACCGTTGCGCGCGACGAGCAGATCGGGACGGCCGGCGTACGAGCCGGCCGCATCCTGCGCCACAGCCATCACATCGAGGGAAGAGCCGATCGGGCGGTCACCGTCGAGCGCGACGTACTCGATCATGTCGAAGGAATTTTCCGCGCCGTCTTCGGGATCGGCGGAGGCGTAGGCGAGGTGAACGCCGCCTGCAGCATCGGCAGCGAGAGACGGGAACCACGACATGATGCTCTCGTCGCTGACGCGACGCGGCGTCGTCCACAGGCTCGTCTGCGCGCGCACCGGCCGCAGCGCAGCGCAAACGAACACGGCGAGCGCGCCGATCAACGCACAACGCCGCAGCACATCAGTGGTCGGTGGCATAGATGCGCACCTCCTCGTCCGCGAAGACGACGCGCATGCCGTCGGTGACGCTGGGATCGAACCCGGGAATGCTGCGCTCCGCTGAACCGACGAAGATGTAATCGACGCTGTCGGCGATCAGAATGTGGGTGCGCGCCGCGCGCCCGAGTTCGCCGGAGAAGAATTGCCGCACGGCGTCGCGCCGCGCGAAAAAGTTCACCGTCTGCGCCCAGTGCGCGAGGTAGGCGTGGGCGTCGGTGAAAGTCGGGACGAACTGACCGATGGTGAGCGAACTGAAGATCACGTCGTCGGGCCCGGCGTGCTGTCCGAGCCAGCGCAGCCCGGCGACGTCGGCGCGCCGCAGCGTGTAGTCGTAGCGATGTCTGGCCAGATCCACGATGCGCCATCCGAGAAGATAGACGTTCGTGGGTGCGACGACGGCGAGAAAAGCAAGCGCGACGAGGCGCGGCCGCAGGTCGGCGCGCATGCGTTGCAGGCGAGGTGCAGCGTGTTGATACACCCAGCGCGTCGCCAGGATGGCCATCGGCGCCTGCCATCCGTTCAGCATGTGAATCTGAAAGTCGGTCGGCAGGTAAATCAGAATAAATGATGCCACGAACCAGACCCAGACCAGCAGATGTGCGTCGGACAGCGATTTCCATCGCAGGCGCGCATCACGCCACGCCATGATGCAGGCGACGATGAACGTGAAGCCGAAGAGCATGGGCAAGCGCCACGGGGGCGGAGTCCACACGCCGGCGTTGTCGAACTGCGCCAGAACGGCATTCCAAAGCGGATCCCATCTGGTCAGGGCGAAGGCGTACAAGGCTGGTGGGCTCGACACGGCCATGATGACGGCGAGGCCGAGCACGGCGCGGCGCGCGGCATTGCGATCGGATCGCAGCGCATAGAAAACCGTGAACGCAGCCAGCACGCCCCAGACGATGATCAGGTCGTAGGCGTGCTGCCATCCCATGAATTGGGCGAACAGCCCGCAGCCGATCATGCGGCGCACGACATGCGAATCGTGCAATGCGCGCAGGAACTGTTCGAAGCAGAAAATATATGCCGCCGCCGCGAGAAAGTGGGGATAGCCGAGTGCGCTGAGAAAAGTGTTGCCTTCGGCGACGTAGACGTCGAGCGGATTCCAGAGTTCGCCCTGCGCGATGGTGTACTTGGCGATCACCAGCGTCCAGCCGAGGCCGGAGGAGACGCACATCAGCAGCAGCGCAAAACGCCGTCGGCGACGATCGTCGAACACCACGGCGATGAGCCGGTATGCGACCGCCAGAAACGCGCACACGCCGAGGATGCGCAGCAGCTGATACGTGACCGAGTACTCGATTCCGATCCAGTGAGATGCGTTCGCCAACGTCCACCACAGCAGGTTGAAGAACACCGCATCGTTCGGCTCCGGCGTCATTCGATTTTTGATGAAGACGGAATCCGCGTGACTGCGCAGCCAGGAAAAGTACTGGGCATGATCGGGCACATTCAGCGCCACGCCCATGAAAACGCGATCGGCGGGGACCGAAGCGTAGGCCGTCGCGTACGGCAGGCTGGTAATCGCCAGCAACAGCGCAGCGACGACAAATACGTCGCGCCATTCCGAACGCGCGATAGATATGATGCGACGAGCAGGCTCGCCGAGCTGCGGTTCCATTGCCCCTCCTCATGGGCGGAACCGTCGATGGTCTAGCCGCCCGTCAGCGAAAGATTCCGTATTTCAGAATCACGTATGCCGCTCGAAATGCATCCTTCAGACCGATCTTCTTGCCCTGTTCGTACGTTCGTCCGTAGTACGAGATGCCGACTTCATAGATCGCCAGATTCAGCCTGGCGATTTTGGCGGTGAATTCGGGCTCGAAGCCGAAGCGGTTTTCCTCGAGCACGATGCGCTGCAGAATTTCGCGCTTGAAGACTTTGTAGCAGGTCTCCATGTCGGTCAGGTTCAGATTGGTGAACATGTTCGACACGAGCGTCAGCATCTTGTTGCCGACGGAATGCCAGAAGTAGAGGACGCGATGCGAATCGCCGCCGATGAAACGCGAGCCGAACACCACATCGGCGCGGCCGTCGATGATCGGCTTGAGCAGCTTCGGATATTCGTTCGGGTCGTATTCGAGATCGGCATCCTGGATGATGATGACGTCACCCGATGCGCGCTGGAAGCCGGTTCGCAGCGCCGCTCCCTTTCCCCGATTTACGTCGTGCGCCACCAGCGTCAGTCCGAACTGCGGCTGCAGTTCTTCAAGACGACGAAGCGTGCCATCCTTCGAACAATCGTCGACGACGACGATCTCGCGAGTGCAGTTCGGCGGCAGAGGCGCCGCATGAACCTTTTCGAGGATCAAGTGAACGGTGCGTTCTTCGTTATAGCAAGGAATGACGATCGAGATAAGCATGGAAATGAGCGGTAATCATATCCGTGATCGTCTCGTCAAAACCCTCCATCCCCCCAGCGACAATCCGATCGCCGCCACCGGGGGCACAAGCGCCGCTGCGCCACGCAAACCGACGAGCGTCCCCCAGCTGCGCGCGACATCGCCGGCCGTCCACGCAGGGAGCACGTGATCGAGCCATGGATTGCGCAGCGCGTCCGAAGGGAAAGTCTGACCGGCCACCGTCATCGCCCACGTGGCGAGCAGCGACGCCACAGCGAGCATCATCACCGGAGCAGCCGTCGTCGCACGCAGCGCGTACGGCAGCGCCAGGGCAGCGAACGGCAGCGCCGGCAGCAGATAGCGCGGGCCGACGCCCCAGCCGCCCCACCACATGGCGGAAGAAGCATTGAAGATCAGCATCCCGCACGAGCAGAGGACGGCGACCCACCACTGCATCGCACTCTCACCGCTGCACCGCCACACGACGATCCCGGGAATCACCAGCAGTAGAACTGGTGAGAGCACGAACAATCCACGAAAGACGCCGAACAAAAGCTCGAGCAGCACATCGGGCTGCGGATATCCTATGCTGAACAACCCCGACGAATGCTGCGACTGCCACAGCGTCGACCGCGCGTAGCCGAGCTCGAACGGGCCGCCGAACACGATCGTGTTGTACGCCGCAAGCACGCCTGCCATCGCCATTCCACCGACGATGACCGCCGCCATGGACACGTACGCGCGGCGGCGCACGCACAGCACCGCGGCATAGGCGAAGAGAATCGCGGCGGGAATCACAGCCGGATATTCGGTGATCACCGCGCCGCCGAGGAGAAGACCGACACAGGCGCCTTCCGCTCGGCCGATGGAAACGTGCGCGCTTTTTTCGCGTCGAGCGAGCAGCACGAACGCGGTGAACAGCAGTGCGGCTGCCAGCTGATGTCCGTAGAACGCATTGGCGTACGCGAACGCCGGCGTCGCCAGCGCGTAGATCAACGGCGCCAGCAGCGCGACGCCGTACCCGAACCCGGATCCACGGAGATGCACATGCATCGACAGACAAATCAGCGCCGTCGGGACGGCCGCCAGCGCAAAGCTCAGCCAGATCAACGCCAGGGCGAAGCGCACCTTTTCGTTCGACACGCCGGACCCGTCGGCGCGCAGCGTGGAGCGAAAAGAGTCGTGCGCGGCGAGGCGCTCGGTGAGCGCCCGGGTCGCCGGGAGATCGAGCGCCACGGCGGCAACCGCATATACGGGAACGCCGAGCAATGCCAGGCCCGGAGCTTTATCGCTGTAATAGTGGCCGTCGACCATGGCGTAGTCGACGGTGTTGTGCACGTAGCGATCGATGCGCGCGGTGCCGTCGTGCACGATGGCGAGCACGGTATCGAGCCGCGAGTTGGCATTCACGTCCGCCCAACGCGGGAAGAAGTACATGCTGCACACGAGCGGCAGCAGAAACGCCAGCCATTGCGAGATTTGCGACACTCGACGCTCGTTCACACGCCGTTAGTCGCGGGCTGCGCCGAATTCCGCAGATCATCGAAGAGAGCGTCGAGCGGCGCAAGTGCAGTGCGGTATTCGTAGCGCGCCTCGAACAGCGCACGTGCATTGCGGCCGAGGCGCTCGGCGAGCACCTTGTCGGACAACACATCGGCGACAGCCGCAGCGAATTCGGACGGACGATCGGCGATGAGCGCATCGTGTCCGTGCGTCAGGGCGATGCCCTCGCCGCCCAGCGCAGTCGTGACGATCGGCATGCCCTGCGCGAGCGCCTGCAGAATTTTCACGCGCATGCCGCCGCCGGCGCGCAAGGGCACGATCATCACGGCGGCAGCGCGCAGCATCGGCGTCGGATCTTCGACATAGCCGACGACGTTCACACCCGGGTCGTCGCGCACGGCGGAAATCAGGTGCGCCGGAGGGCGCGCGCCGATGCAGTCCAGCGCCGCATCCGGCTGCATCCGGCGCAAAAGCGGCAGCACCTCGCGCACGAACCACAGCACGCCGTCGACGTTGGGCGGCCAGTACATCGTGCCGATGTGCACGATGCGATCCGCCGTGCGTGAACGAACGAGCGGCTGCTGTTCCGCGCCGTCGAGGGCGATCGGAATCACCTGCGGATCGGGCGACGCCGCGCCGATAACCGCGCGCAGCGCCGCGCGATCTTCTTCGCTGACGGTCAGCACGCGATCGAAGCTGCGGCACATCTCTCCTTCGTAGCGGCGCAGGAGATAACGCTCGCGCGCGAACAGCGCACGGCGTGCACCGAACGGCATCGTCGCCGCCAATCTTTGATAGAGCAGCCACAATGCATTGTGCAGATCGAGCACGTGACGGCGGGCGCGCACGCGTCGCGCATATTGCGCCATGTTCAACTGATCGGCGAATGCCACATCGAAATTTTCACGCGCCGAAAGAGCATCCACGAGATCGGACATTTCACGGCGTTCATCGCGAATCATCAGCCACGGCTGCCCGGTCCACAGGCTCTTTCCGAATGCTCCGACTTCACGCCATGCCGTGCGCTGCAGCGGGACCACATGCACGGCGCGACACCAGCGACGCAGCGCATCGATGCGAGCAGGAGGATCATCACGCACGAACGAGGCGAGCGTGACATCGTGACGTGCAGCGAGATACTTCAGCGTGGACAGCGTTTTCGCCTTCGGACCGCTGTCGGCCGGATACGGCAGCACCTGAGTCAGCATCAGAATTTTGGACATGGCGTCCTCCACGAATGGTTCACAGCTCTTTGCGCAGCGCGGCATAGCGGGCCCGCGTACGGTCCCACGCCGGGTCGCGCTGCACGCGTGAGAGCAGCGAAGCAGCGACGACGCGCAGCAGGCTGCCGATGCGCAGCGCGGCATGAAATGCGACGGCGGCCGATCGGCCATAGTGCTTGCGCAGAAAAATCTCCCGGCTTTGATAAAACGTGCGCAGCATGGCGTGGTCGAGCGCTCGACCGCTGGCGCCGCCGACATGCATCGCGGACGCCTCCGGCACGAACAGCGTGGCATACCCGCGACGGCGCAGGCGCAGGCAGAGATCGGTCTCTTCGGAATACATGAAAAAGCGGGTGTCGAAGAGTGGCTCGCCGTGCAGCGCAGCACGCCGCACCAGCAGGCAGGCGCCCGTCGCCCAGTCGACGGGCAGCGGCCTCGTCGCCGCCCACACACGTCGGCCGTATCGATCGGGAGTGCGATGCGGAAGCAGCCAGCGATCGATCCCGAGCGCAGCCATGGCTTCGGAGAAGGGCGCAGGAAACGGCGCACACGACGGCTGCGGCGCGCCGTCCGGAAAGTGCAGCCGGGGAGCAGCGCAGCCGACGCTCGCATCCGCATCGAGGGATGCCGCGAGCACATCGAGCGCACCGGGATCGAGAGCGGCATCCGAATTGAGCAGCAGCAGATGCTCACCTGCGGCGAGATCGGCGGCAAGATTATTCGCACGTCCGAAGCCGATGTTCTCCGCGCTGCGCACCAGGCGCACGTTCGGAAAATGTTCGGCGATCGCATCGGCCGATCCGTCGCTCGACGCATTGTCGACCACGATGACCTCGACCTGCCGACGATTCGATGCATCCACGGCGCTCGCCACCGCACGCAGCGTGTATTCACACGTATTCCAACTGACGATCAGCACGGAAATCACAGCCATCTCTCTTCCCTCTCCCCTCTCCCCTCTTCCCTCTCCCCTCTCCCCGCCATCCCCCAGCCAATCCAGCTGATCACCGCATTGTCGAAGCCGGTGATGGACTGGTTGTATGCGAACGGCAGCACCCAATCGCCGAGCATCATCGCGAACAGCGCAGCGCACAGCGCAGAGAACGCGAGAGCAGAGTAGCCGTGCATGAACGAATCCGCAGGCATGCCGCGATGCGTGCGCCACGCGGTGCGCCCGATCGACGCCAGGATCCACACGAAGCATGCTGCGCCCACGATTCCCGTCTGTGCCAATACGTCGAAGTAGTTGTTGTGCGTGCTGCGCGCATCGCGCGGGTGATATGTCATGTTGTACGGCGCATAGCCGGCAGGCCCAAGGCCGAAGACGGGATGGTTGGCCACGTGCTGCAGATTCATCGCCCATAGTTCCAGGCGCTGCAGGCCGCCTTCGTCGAGGTTGTCGAGCACGATGCTGCGATACAAGTCGTCGAAATTGAATGCCAAAAATCCGATGAGAAACAGCGTGACGACGGCGCCGAGGCGTCGTGAACGCAGCCACGCCATCGCAAACCAGACGACGAACATCGGCAGCCAGCCGGACATCCAGATTCTGTGCACGATGAAATAGTGGTACAGATTGCCCACGACGAGTGCACCGGCCGCGATACGCTGAACCGGAGTCGATTCGCGCCAGCGATACAACAGCCACAGCATCGCCGCACCGCTCGACCACGCTACGAACAGGCCGCGCGTGCCATTTTCCAAAACGACGGTGAGGGATGGCAGGAAGATGCGCGCCGCCAGATTGACCAGGCCGACGATGATCAGCAGCGCCACGAACCGCTCGCGCCACACGACGTCATGAATCACCGAAGCGGTGATCAGCAGCATCAGCGGCAGCGCAGAATTCACGAACAGGGCTGCCACCTGCACCATCGGAAAAGACGGCCAAATCCAAAGCAGCGCATCCGCCGTCAACTGCGACCAGATCCAGGAGAACGCACCAGCTCCGATGAATGCTCCGATCGGCAGAGCGAACCGCACAGCGATATTTTCGTGCCCGCGCGCTGCGCGCAGCAGCCACACTCCGGCGAGCGCCGCGGCGAACGCCAGGCTGAGCACCACGCGGCTTTCCCGTCCGGTCGGCAGCGATACGAAATTGGTTCCCGTCGCGAGCAGGACGACGCCGAGAATCGCCGCCGGGAATAAGCGTCGACTCATGCTCGACCGACCGCCTCTTCGATGTCGGCGACGAAGGATGCACCGATCGTTTTCCAGTCGTAGCGTTCGGCGACCACCCGCCTGGCACGTGCGCCGACGACATCGCGCAACGCCGGATCGCGCAGCAGATCGATCACGCCGCGTGCGAAAGCGTTCGCATCCTCGGCAACCAGCACCGCGCCGTCGTGCTGGAGACCTTCGGCACCCTTGGGCGTCGCCACGACCGGCACGCCGAGCGCCATCGCCTCGAGGATTTTCAGCCGCGTGCCGCTGCCGCTGCGCAGTGGAACTACGCTGACCCAGCTGCGCGCCACGGCTGTCCGCACATCGTCGAGGTAGCCGGTGAATTCGACCGCGGCATCGTGCGGCAGCTGCGCCACGAGGCCGGGCGGCGCATCGCCGGTGACACGCAGCGTCACGTCCGGAATTTCTGCACGCACGTGTGGCAGCACCTCGGAGATGAAATACGCCACCGCATCGAAATTCGCCCGATATGTCAGCGCGCCGGCGTAGATCAGCGTCTTCGGCTGCGGGGCGGCCCGCACCTGCGAACATGCCTGCGCATCGACGCCGTTCGGCACCACTCTCGTCGGACAGGCGGGAGAAACACTGTGCGTGATGAGCTCACGTTCGCGATCGGACACCGTCGTACAAAGCGCAAAGCGATGCAGCACACGGCGCAGGTACGAGGTCAGCCGCGTCCATCGAATGCGCGCGCGCAAACCGCCGTGCAGCCAGTGATTGCGCAGCGCATCGTGATACACACCGATTTCCACGTCGTCGGAAATGCAGCGCGGGACGGAGGCGACGGCCGCATAGGGCAGCATGTCGATCTCGGAGGTGACCAGCAAATCGAAGTGCCGATCGGTCGTCAGCTCCGTCACACGATCGTGCATCAGCCAACTGTGCTGTGCTGCGAGCGACCGCGGCCCGGGAGTGCGCAGCGCATCCAGGGGATGCAGCGGCGCGGCGCGCGGAAATGACACGGTGTGCACTTCGTCGAGGTGCGCATGATCGGCTTCGGCGTACGCGCGAACGCCGGAATTTTCCACGAAAGAAAGCAGCGACACACGATGTCGTTCGGCCAGCGCTGCGAGCAGCGCCGCAATGCGTTGGCGCGAGCCGTTGTCGCTGGGGAACGGAAACCATCGGGAGAGAAAAAGAATATTCATGGGACGACGAATCGACGGCGGGAAGCACCACCGAGATCACGGTACACGTCCACGACTTGCTCCGCTGCATTTCGCCATGTGTACGAACGAACACGAGCCAATCCACGCGCACGCAATTCCAGACGTTGTCTTTCGCAGGTAAGAAGAAGCAGAAGCTGCGCTGCCAGCGCGTCGGCGTCGTCGATTTCCGTCAACAGGCCGGCATCACCGAGCACTTCCGGTATCGCAGCGCGATTGGAAGCGATGACCGGCGCACCGCATGCCATCGCTTCGAGCAACGGTATGCCGAAGCCCTCGATCCAGGAAGGAAAGATAAAAATGCGAGCCATGTTGAACAATGCGCGCAACGTGCCGCGATCGACACGACAAAGAAAACGAGCGTTTCCATCGGCGATGGCCTCGTGCACGATCGGCAGCACGCGGGAAGTCCGCGCGAAAAACACGATCTCGTGTTCGTCGCGCACCCGTGGCGGCAGACGGCGCCAGGCCTCCACCAGAAGCGCCGGATTCTTCAGGCCGTCGGCCAGCACGAACGGCTTGTGCAGATTCATCGCCCGGCGCGTCGCGTTCAACGAATCTTCGTTGTGAACCAGATGCATGTCGCTCGGACAGCCGTGTGGAACTACTACGATTCGATCGGGAGCGATGCGCGCAACATGCGCGATGCGCTTCCGTGCATGCTCGGAGACCGTGAGCACGGCGTGAGCACGGCGCACCGCAACGCGCGTCTGAAAATGAAGCAGCGTCATCACGCCGAGCGTGTAGAACGACTTGCGATGGCCGCGCCATATTTCGGGAAGAGGAAGCAGGTTGATCTCGTCGTGCAGCGTCAGCACTGAGGGAATTCCCTGCGGGGGCGCGCCGACGTTCGCAGGGAAATGCGCCACGTTCACCTGATCACGCGCCAGCGCCTGCGGAAGCCCGACGAAATCGTTCGCGAGGGTGGACAGCGGCGAGTGATACGGCAGCACGCGCAGGCCCACGTGCAACGGCAGCGTCGGCAGACGCAGCGGTGCTTTGCGGTCGACGTAGAGCAGCAGAAGATCGGGCGACACTACGTCGAACAAAGCCGGCGCCAGATTCGACAGGAACGTGGCGATGCCACCCGTGATGCCATGAGACAAGTAGCGCAAATCGAGCCCGATCTTCACGCGTCCTCCGCTTCGTGAGTCAGTGGACCGAATCGCCCACACACGAAATCCAGCATTCCGCGCAGCGCCATGCGTCGATGCACAGGCGCACGTCGACGCAACAATCCGCTCGCCTGCGTGCGCAGGAATTCCGTCCATGCGGCAAGCCACGCCCGCAGCGGCGCGCGACGCAGAGTCAGCAGCAGAAGACGATTGCGCGTCATGTAGTACGAGACGAACGGCCGCGGTCGGTAATTCACCGATACGCCACGATGCCACGCACGGGCGGCAGGTTCATGCACGATGCGCCATCCCTCGCCGACGATGCGCCGACACCATTCGACTTCTTCCCAGTACAAAAAGAATCTCTCGTCGAGCGCTCCGGCCTGTTCGATCGTCGCACGACGCACCATCAGCATGCATCCGCTCAGCCAGTCGACGTCGGTGCGTACACACGGGACGCCATCTCCCCTAACGTTCTGCGCGATGTGACCGGTGCGCCAGGACGCATCGATCCAGCCGCCGCCCGACTGAATCACGTTCGGCTGATCGAAGTGATACACGCGCGGACCGACGACCCCGATGCGCGGATCGCTCTCCCCCGCTTCGCAGAGCTTGCCGAGGCAAGCCGCATCGAATTCGACGTCGTCGTTCAGGATGAGCACCCAATCCGCTCCACTGTGCAGCGCTGCAGCGATGCCGAGGTTGTTGCCGGCGGCGTAGCCGGGATTCTTCGACAGCAACACCGCCTCGACATCGGGACATGCAGCGCGCTGTTCCCCCAACGCCGAGTCGGGGACGCCGTAGTTGACGGTGAACACCGGCGCCGCGCGCACCACGCTGCGCGCGAGCGACTTCAGCACGCCGATCATCTCGGCGCGGCGTCCGTAATTCACGATGACGGCGGCGATGCGTGTCATATGTTCGAAGACGAAGGCGGCATCGAGGCGGCCGCTTCTTCGTACCACGCGAACAACGTTCGCATTTCATCGTCGATGGCGCTCGGCGGCCGACCGCGCGCACCGGCCTGCAGGCGGGCGACGAGATTCGGCTCGTCGCACAAGCGCTGCAGCTGCACGCGCAGCCCATCGGCGTCGCCGAGCGGAAATACGAGGCCGTCCACGTCGTGGTTCACCAGCTCGGCCATGCCGCCCGCTTGCGAAGCGACGACCGGAGTTCCGGCGGCATACGCCTCGAGAATCGAAAGCGGAAGATTTTCGTACCACAGGGACGGCACCACCAGGACATCGAGCCCGGTGAAAATCGCGGCAGCGTCGGCGTTGTCGAACGAGCCGTGCAGGTGTACGCGCGCATCGGCCGCGGCGCGCCGTCGCACCTGCACGCCGTACTCGTCGTCGAGCAGATTGCCATACACGTGCAGCTCGATCGGGCGCGCTCCGGCGTGCACGCGCGAGAACGCTTCGATCAACAGGGCACACCCTTTGTGCGACCGAATTTGTCCGACGAACCCGATGCGCAGCGGGCCGCGCTGCGTACGTGGCATCGTGCGCAGCGCGAGAAACGGCTGCACGTCGATGCCGAGCGACAGCACGTGCAGACGATCGGGAGCGATCATCGGGCGCATGCGTTCGGCGAGAAAATTCGACGGAGAAATCACGCGCCACGGCAGGCGCAGTGCCTCGTGCATCGTTTCGCGACGCACACGAGCCGTATCACGCTCCGCACGCGGCATGAAGCGACGCGTCACTGCGCCGTACACCCCTGCGCTGAACGACTGAATCCGACGATCACGCTCGGTCCATAGATAGTTGTGACACCACGCGCATTCGACTGGATCTTCCGGAACATGCTCACAGAGCGAACCGTCGCCGCGCAGCAGCGTATGGCGCGGACACAGGAACCAGAAATCGTGCAGCGTGAGCAACGACGGAATGCGCGCACGCGCCACCGCTCGCAACGGGCCGACGCCGATCAAATAGCCGGCCTGGAAGTGCACCACGTCCGGCCGCCAGCGGCGCACGTCTTCGGCGAACCATACCTCGAGCAACGGATTGTCGAACGTCCAGATGCGGCGCTGCGGCGCATGCAGCAAGTCCATGCTGAGCCGATGCACGGGAATGCCGTCGCATTCATCTCGATGCTCTTCCAGCCAATGCGCGCTCCCGCGATCGATGGCATCGAAGCAGATCACGCGCGGCTCGTGGCCCTGCTGGCGCAGCCAGCGCGCAAGCCGAAAGGTGTACAGTTCGGCTCCGGACGAATGCTTCGGCGGAAAGTGATGCACGGGAAGGAGAACACGCATAGTGGTGCACTGGATTAGTCGCAATCGCGCGACGGATCCGCGCAGATCATCGACATGGCAAACATGGCATCGAAAAGCGCCTCGGATATGAATGCGACCATCGAGCACGCGCTCGCCGGCAAACGACTGATCGGCCTCACCGGAAACATCGCCACGGGCAAGAGCACCGTGCGGCGAACGCTGCAAGAGCTCGGCGCACTGACGATCGATGCGGACGAAGTCGCACGTGAAGTCGTCGCGCCCGGTCGTCCGGCCCTCGCAGAAATCGTGCGCATCTTCGGAGCGAACATCCTCCTTGCGAATGGCGCGCTGGATCGCCGAGCGCTGGCAGCGATCGTCTTCGAGGACGCAGCGAAGCTGCGCATGCTCGAGGCCATCGTTCATCCCGCAGTGCGCATCGAGGTCGCCGAGAAATTAGCCGCTGCGAAACGCGGCGACGTCGCCGTTCTGGAAGCCATCAAATTGCTCGAAAGCGGATGGCGTGCGCACTGCGCAGCGATCTGGGTGACGACATGCTCGCCGGAAATGCAGCTGCAGCGGCTGATGGAATCACGCGGCATGAGCGAAGCGGAGGCGCGCATGCGCATCGATGCGCAGCCGCCGCAGGCCGAAAAGCTCGCCGCCGCCGACGTCGTGATCGATTCGGACCGCCCCGTCGCCGAAATGCGTGCGCAGATCGAGCGCGAATGGCGCCGGCTCGTCGGTGGCTGACGGCCGACGGCCGTCGAGATGCCATCCCGGCCCGGTGACACGGCAAACTTGCCCGTACAATCCGGCCAGGCATGAAGCAACGCAGCATCGGACGGTACCAGATCAAGCAGGAAATCGATCACGGCGGCATGTCGGTGGTGTACCTGGCGCACGATCCGCGATTCCGACGTGACGTTGCGATCAAGGTCCTCTCCAGCAGCATGCAGGATCAGGCGCAGGTGCGCGCGCGCTTCGAACGCGAAGCGCGCATCATCGCCGCGCTCGATCACCCGGCCATCGTTCCGGTCTACGATTTCGGCGACGAAGATGGCCAGCCGTATCTCGTCATGCGTCTGATGCCCGGCGGGTCGCTGGCCGATCTGCTCACGTACGGACGGCTCAACCTCACCGACACCGCTCACATCGCCGAGCGAATCGGCAGCGCGCTGGACGTCGCCCATTCCCGCGGCGTGGTGCACCGCGACCTGAAGCCGGCCAACATCCTCTTCGATGCACAGGGAGAACCCTTCCTGACGGATTTCGGCATCGTCAAAATCTTCGAAGACGAAGGCGTCCAGTCCAGCATGACCGGCAGCGTCGTGCTCGGAACGCCCGCCTACATGAGCCCGGAGCAGGCGCTCGGCAAGCCGATCGACAAGCGCAGCGACGTCTACGCGCTCGGCGCGGTCATGTACGAAATGCTGACCGGGCTGCCTCCGTACAAAGGGCCGACCAGCGTCAGCATCGCCATGAAGCACGTGATGGAGCCGGTGCCGCACGTGTCCGAATTCCGCCCGGACATCCCCGAAGCGCTCGACGCCGTCGTCGCCCGTGCAATGGCGAAGGAGCCGTCCGAACGATACGAAAGCGCCGGCGAACTGGCGCGCGCATTCGCAGAAGCGCTGCGCGACGTGCCGGCGGCGCAGAGAGCCGGAGGCGGAGAGGCGGCGGCGACGCGCAAGCCGATCACCGAAGCGCAGGCGCGGCTGCGAATGCCGACGCCGCCGCAAGCCGCTCCCGTCACCCCACCCACGCCGTCACGCCGCGCGGCAGCCGCAGCAGAAACCAAGCTGCCGAAGAGTCGCAGCTGGCTGCTGTGGCTCGGCATCGCCGCCGGCGTGCTCGCCTTCATCGGCATCGCGCTCACGGTGATCGCCGCGTTGATTTCTCCCGGCGCATCGACGAGCGTCGCTGCGCCGACGAGCGCGGCCACCGCCGCACAGAACATGCCGCTTCCGCAAGTCGCCACGCAGGTGCAGCCCGCCGCCACGCCGGCGGCACAACAGCCCGAACCGACGGCGCCGACGACGAATCCGGAAACGCCGACTCAGCCCGCCGGCACACAGCAGCCGATCATGCGCGTCAACGCCGGCGGCGGCAACACGCGCAGCGGCCCCGGCACGATGTACCCGATCCTGCGGCGCCTGCCCGGCGACACCGATCTGCTCGCCGTAGCATTCATCCGCGGCAGCGACGGGCGCCTGTGGTTCGAATTTCTGTTCGCGGACGGACAGCGCGGCTTCATCCGCGAAGACGTCGTCACGTTGTCCAGCATCGCCGCGTTCGACCAGCTGCCGACTTCAGCCAACATCCCGGCTCCACCGCCGCCCACCGCCACCATCACATCGACGCCGACGCCGCTGCCGCAGCCTACGGCCACGTTCCTGCCCACGCAGACGCACACCCCGACGCCGGTGCCGACGATCGTCGTCGTTACACCGACGGCCATCCCGCTCTTCACCGCCACAGCCGCTCCCATCACGACGGCGACGGTCGCCCCCGCCGACACCGCCACCGCCGCTCCCGCTGCCACGGCGACGACCGGCCCGACCATCACTCCGGTGCCGTAAGCTGCCACGCAGGGCGACGCGTGCGTCGCCCCTACTAGAATCACTCCTGTGCAGAATGAACTGGTTGCAGGGCTGAACCCGCAGCAGCGCGCCGCCGTCGAAGCGCAGGACGGCCCGACGCTGATCATCGCCGGACCGGGCAGCGGAAAAACCCGCGTGCTGACTTCGCGCATCGCGTGGCTCGTCGGCGTGCGCAACGTCTTTCCATACCGCATCATGGCGGTGACCTTCACCAACAAGGCGGCGCGCGAAATGCGCGAACGTCTGAATCATTTGATCGGCATCGAGAAAACCGACGAGCTGATGGTGGGCACCTTCCATTCCATCTGCGCCCGCATCCTCAGACGCGCCGCCGCGGCGAACGACATCCCCGGCCTCGACCGCAATTTCGTCATCTACGACGCCGACGACCAGCTCAACGTCGTAAAGACGATTCTGAAAGAGCTCGACCTCGACGAGAAAAAATATCGGCCACAGGCGCTGCACGCCGCCATCAGCACGGCGAAGAACGAACTCATCACGCCGCAGGAATTTCGTGCGGAGACCTACTTCAACGAAATCGTCGGCCGCGTGTACGCCCGCTACGCCGAAATGCTGCGCGCCAACAACGCCCTCGATTTCGACGACCTGCTCATGGAGACGGTGCAGCTGCTGCAGAGCAACGCCGCCGTGCGCGAGCGACTGCAAGAACGCTACACGCACATCCTGATCGACGAATTCCAGGATACGAACATCGCACAATACCGCCTGGTGCAGATGCTCGCCGCCCGCCACGGAAATTTGTACGCCGTCGGCGACCCCGACCAGAGCGTGTACTCGTGGCGCGGCGCCGATTACCGCAACGTGCTGCGGCTGCGCGAGGACCATCCGAACCTCAACACGATCGCGCTCGAGCAGAACTATCGCAGCACGCAGACGATCCTCGATGCGGCGATGGCCGTCATCCGCCGCAATCCGAATCGGCGCCACATCGATCTGTTCACCCAGCGCCAGGGCGGGCCGTCCATCGTGCTGCGCGAATTCTTCAACGAAGACGAAGAAGGACAGTTCGTCGTCGAGACCATCAGCGATCTCGTGCGTCGACAGGAAGCATCGTCGCGCGACATCGCGGTGATGTATCGCACCAATGCGCAGAGCCGCGCGATCGAAGACGCCTTCATTCGCGCCGGCCTGCCCTACAAGCTCGTCGGCGGCATGCGCTTCTACTCGCGCCGCGAGATCAAGGATGTGCTCGCCTACCTGCGCATCGTCAACAACCCACGCGATGCCGTGAGCCTGGCGCGCGTGATCAACACGCCGGCGCGCGGCATCGGCGACAAGACCATCGCGCAGCTCGAGGAGGGTGCCCGGGCGGCCGACGTCGGTGTGCTCGAGTACATCACCCAGAGCGAACTCGGCGGCCGCGGCGCCCGCGCACTGAAGGAATTCGGCGCGCTCTGGCAGTCGTGGATCACGCTGCGCGACGAACTGCCGGTCGGACGTTTGTTCGACCACATTCTGGAATCGAGCGGCTACGGCGAGATGATCCGCAAGGCAGGCGAAGAACACCAGGAAGAACAGGATCGCTGGGAGAACCTGCTCGAGCTGCGCAGCGTCGCGACGGAAGCGGGCGACGCCACGCTGACCGATTTTCTCGGCGAGATCGCGCTCGTCAGCGACACCGACGCCATCGACGCGGCGGAAGCGCCCACCCTGCTGACGCTGCATGCCGCCAAGGGCCTCGAATTCGGCGTCGTGTTCATCGTCGGCCTGGTCGAAGGCGTTCTGCCTCACCAGCGCAGCCTGGAAGATCCCGACCAGATGGCCGAGGAGCGACGCCTGATGTACGTCGGCATCACGCGCGCCAAAGACCGGCTGTACCTGCTGCGGCCGGCCCGTCGCAGCCAGTGGGGAATGAGCGAGCCGGCCGCGCCGTCGCGCTT
>JBIIIA010000206.1:0-6052 GCA_044235195.1 Thermoflexales bacterium | reverse complement strand
ACGCCGTCTTCCGCCACGACCGTCAGCGTGAACATGGTGCGCGGGCCAGCCAGCGGGCACACGTTCGAATCGCACGTGCCGCCGGAGGATTCATAGATGACCGTGGCGTTGGCCTGTGCCGTCGTGACCAGCGTCACCCACTTGCTGCTGGTGGTCGTTCCGGAGTAGGTGAAGGTGTTGCTGACGAATTTCGGCGACAGCGCGCCGGGCGACGCTTCGAGCGAGCGCAGCACAGCATCGGACGACGGCGCCCCGCTGGTCGTGCGCGGCTGCAGGTCGATCGTCCCGGTCACGGTGATCACTTTGCCGTCCGGGGCGGTGACGAAGGTCGTGCGCGGGCGATACCCTTCTCGCACGGCGCGCAGCATGCAGCGCCCGCTCGGCACGTCGGTGAGTTCGAAGCGGCCGCTGGTGTCGGTGGTCGTCGGCGTGCCGTCGGGCACGTTCGCGCACCATACGAGCGCGCCGCCAGGCAGCGGAGCGGGCCCGTCGACGGCGGTGGGCGCGCTGCCGTCGTCGCGAGCGCTGAGCGGCAGAAGCTTCACGGTGCCGCGGATGGTGCCGAAGAATGTCGGCGCGCGCACGACGATGTCGTCGGAGTAAGTCGCCGACACGTTGCCGGCGGCGTCGCGGAATTTCGCGTACACGACCTTGACGCCGGTGAACGCGGTCAGCGTGTGGGTGACGTACACCGTGAGCGAGTACGGCGGGGTGTGCGTGAACGGCCGCCACGAGGCGCCGGTGAAGGCCCGGTCGTTCGACAGCATGTACTGCGTCGTGTCCGGATCGGCTTCCAGCATGACGCGCGTGACGTTGCTGCCGATGCGCGGCTTGCCGTCGGCGATGAACACGCCGCCGCGCGGCGGCAGCGGGTCGGCCTTGGGCACGCCGACGAAGAAGGGGCTCAGCGCGCTGGCTGCGCCGCTGGCGGCGACGCCCTGCAGCGTGTACGTATACGTGCGGTTGTTGACCAGCCCGGTGTCGGTGTAGATGCCGTTGTACTGCGTCGACGAGAACTGGATGGTGGCCCAGACGCCGACGTTGGCGCTGTCGGTGCGATACATGCGGATGGTTCTGTACTTCGGGTTGGCCGGGTAACGGATCAGGTTGGCGTTCGGCGCCGTCGGCGGATCGGGCAGGTGATCGGCCACCCAGTTGATGACTTCCACGTCGATGGGGCGCGGCAGCACGTCGTCCGCCGGGTCGAGCGGATTCTTGCTCTGCGACACTTCGCCGCCATCGCTGTCGCCGCCGGCGTCGGTGTCGGAATCGCACGGGTCGGTGCCGTGCCTGCTCCACTCGTCGCTGGTGATCAGGCTGTCGCGATCAGGGTCGCGCCCGTCGTCGCTGACGGAAGGGTTGAGGCACGAATGCAGCTTCTCGTAGCGGTCGGGCATGCCGTCCCGGTCGGTGTCGACTGCACCCTGAATGTATTCCTTGTCGCGGTCGGTGAGTTCGTAAATCTGGAAGGCGGTCTTGGCGGTGCGCCGGAATTCATTGCCGGAGCTGTTTTTGCCGTCGACCTGCAGCGCCACCAGATAGCTGCCGCTCTGCACGGTGGTGGTGACGGTGGGCGTGAGGAAGTCGCTGCCCTGGCGCGGGCTGGAGACCGACGTCAGCGCGTAGAGATTGCCGAACACGCCGTCGTCGGCGGCGCCGTCGCCGTGGTCGCCGTCGTCGAAGAGGGGCACGCGCGAGATCAGGCCGTTGGGGTGGGTTACGGTGGCCATGACGCTGGCGTTGCGAATCGCACCGCCGGCGTCGGCGAGCGAAGCGAGGATCGGCATCGGCAGGCCGCGCAGAAAGAGGCCGCGCAGCGGGCCGATCCTCAGCGGAGGCTGGCCGAGCCACAGGCGCGTTTCGATGCCGCTCTTCGGGATGCCGGACAGGATGGCGAGGAACGGCACCGCGCCCGAACCGCCGGCGACGTTGAGGATCCATGTACCGGCCGGCGCGTTGTCCATGCCGACGACGATGTGCGTGCTCTGTGAGCTGATCTTCACGCCGGGATTGGTGGCCAGCACCAGCGTGCCGTCCGGGCGGCGCAGGCTCAGGGTGAGCGCGCCGCCGCCGTCCGGCCAGTTCAGGCTGAACAGCGCGTCCTTCAGCCCGCCGGCCTCGATCTTGAACGTGGTGCTGTAGACGCTGCCGTTGATGGTGCTCGACCATTCGCCGACGCGCTGATGGCGGCGCTGCCGTTCGTTCGCAAGCGCGTAGGCATCGGCGAGTGCGTTGGCGGTGGCGTCGACGGCAGTTACGGCGCCGGGCGCATCGGCGCGCGCGGCCGCGGCGTACGTGCTGGCGTCCACGTAGTAGTAGATGCCGCCGGTCTGGTTGGCGATCTGCTGCAGCAGCGCCTGATCGGTCGCCGGGCCGAGCGCGATGGTGTTCACGCGGATGCCGGCGGTGGTGATGGCCACCGAGACGTCGGCCCAGCGCTTGGCCTCGTTTTCCATGCCGTCGCTCAGCAGCACGATCCAGTCTTCGCCCGGCCCGCCCGACGCGGCGAACTGCGGCCGTGCCTTTTCGATGCCGTCGCCGATCGACGTCCAGCCGCTGGCGACGATGCCGTTGATCTTGTTGCGTGCCGTGGTGCGGTTGGCGTCGGTGACGGTGATCAGCGCCATGTCGAGGACGGCGTCGTCGTTCGGTTCGGTGTTGCTGCCGTTGAAGCTGACGACGCCGAGCGTGTCGCTGACGCGCGCGGCGGTGACGAACATGCGCGCGGCATTCCTCGCGGCGGTGATCTTCGGCTTGCCGCTCGGGTAGTTCATCGAATTCGATTTGTCGATGACGAGCATCTGGTCGAGGATCTGCTTCTGGTAGATCACCGCTTCCTGTTCGGTGTCGCTGGCGGTGCCCAGCTTCACCAGCAGGTTGTGCTTGATCGGATCACCGGCCGCTTTGGTGGGCGGCTGCACGACGAGCCAGTATTCGCCCTGCACGTGCGCGCCGGAGACGACGGTAGCTTTATTGGCGGCGGATTCGGTGCCGACATAGACATTGAAGTCGGACGGCAGCAGCCCTTCGATGCTGGGTGTGCCGAGCGTGATCGGGCCGGTGGCCAGCACGCGCACGAGCATGCGATCGGGGGCGGACTTTTCGCCGACGTAGGCTGGGCGGGTGTTCAGAGGATCGAGGATCTGCACATTGGCCTCGCCGCAGCCGAACTTGAGGCTGCCGCTGGCGGCGGCGGAGCCGGTATTGGCGCCGACGAGGGCCAGCTCGGTGTACGGCGCTGCCGTGCGCTGCAGCAGCGCGCGCGCGAAGCGGCCGGTCGTCGCGCGTTCGATGCGCTGCACCGACTCCGTGCCGGTCGTGGCCACGAGCGCCCAGTTCATCGTGTCGCCTTCGGCGATGACGCCGACGACGTTGTTCTTGCCGTCGATGCAGCGGCCCGTCGGGCGCGCGACGTAGTAGTTCGTGCCCCACGTCCGCACGGAGTAATTGCTGTTGATGCCGGCGTAGTCGAGGCTGAGGTTCAGCGCGCGCGCGACGTCGACGTACACGTCGCCGCTCGCTTCGTTTTCATCGACGTATACGTAGCGTGAGTTGTTCGCCAGCGCCGACACGTTCATCAGCTTGGTGTAGTTGGTGATGGCGAAGTCGTGATACAGCTCTTCGAGCGTGCGCGCCGTGCTGAAGGCGGCGATGGTGTCGCGCAGCGTGGCGACGAAGTCGATGTTGCCGTTGCTGGTCGCAATCTGTGCGCGCTGCCAGAAATTGCGCATGAAATCGACGCCGACCTGCGGCTCGGTGCGCGTGGCGCCGAGCTGCTCCATCAGATAGTTCCAGAACAGCGCGAACGTGTACGAGCTGTTCCAGACGCTCTGATTCGGCGCGTTCAACCAGTCGGCCGTGGCGCCTCGGTAGGTGATGCAGCCGGTGTTCGCGTCGAGGTCGCTGTAAATTTTGTCCTGCATCACGCGCGCCCCGCCTTCCACCGGCGCTGTGCCCCACGCCGACCAGTTGTTGAAATTGATGTAAGCGAACTGCACGTGATGAAACAATTCGTGGCCGATCACCAGGCGCAGACATGGTTCGGTCTGGTTGAGATACGACGGCGCCGGCATCTGAATGCGATCGCGCGGCGCGTTGCCCGAGTCGCAGCCGCTCGCTAGAATCGAGCAGTCGAAAATGTTGACGTTGCGCGTCCCGCCGTTGAAGCTCGGCGCTGCGAAGCTGAAGCCGGCGAACCCGTTGTGATGGCCGTTCGGGTTGCCCGTCGTCGCCGGGTTGCCGTTGGTCAGCGCGTTCGCGATGCGCTGCGCCTGCGCCGTGGTGAAGAAGTTCGCGTCCACCGTCGGCGGCGGATTGTTGTTCGTGTAGTTGACGGCGTAGTTGTTCCCGGGATTGATCGTGTCCGTGAACGTGATCTGCGCGCGCACCAGTGAGAGCGCGACCGGCTGCAGCATAACGAACGATGCGATGACAAGTGCAACGAACGGGCGGAGTTTCATGGCAGCTCCTATAAAAATAACAATTACTGGCAGACAAGGAAAGACTCCGCGAATATACAACGTTATGAACATTTCGGCTGACGACGCCTTACCCTCTGACGGGTGCATCCGCCGTTTGGGGCGAAATTTCACCGTCGCTTACGCCTCACCCCCTGACCCCTCTCCCCCTCGATTTCACTTGCGTGTTTGTTGAGAAGATAACTGGTAAGCGCGCGAAATCTCGGCGGAGAGGGGGAAATTGCCGCCACGTGTCCCCCTCTTCGCCGAAATTTCGCGTCGCCGGTAAGAGTGCTGCTCGATCAGAGCTGAAGCGAAATTGAGGGGGAGAGTGGGTCAAGGGGTGAGGCGTGAGCAACTCACCCCAAACGGCGGATGCAACCTTCCTATGCCCCCTCCCCCCCCGGGGGGATATACTCCCTCCGATGGATTCGCGAACGATTTCACGATATCGGATCCGCGGGATGGACTGCGCGGAATGCGCGCGGTCGATCGAGCGCGGTGTGGCGCGGCTGTCCGGCGTGCAGGAATGCGGCGTGAATTTCGGTGCGGCGCAGCTGGAGGTGGTCGGCGACGTCGGGCGTGATCTGGTGGCGCGGCGGGTGCATGAGCTGGGCTACGCCGTCGTCGAAGAGGGCGCAGCCGAGTCGCGGCCCGGCCGCTGGCATGCGCTGGTCGCACGGCTGCCGGCGACGGGATTCCTCGGCTTCGTGCGCTTCCTCTTGTCGCGCAGCGAGACGGCGTGGGCGGCGCTCGGTGCGCTGTTGATCGTGCCTGGCATGCTGTTCGGCGAAATTCTCCCGCTGGCGACCGGTCGCACGACGGAGTCCGTGCTGGTGGACGCGTTGTCGTTCGCGGCGATGGCGGCGGCCGGGTGGCCGGTGGCGCGCAGCGCATGGCGGGCGCTGCGCATCAATCGCACGGTGAACATCAACGGCCTGATGACGCTCGCGGCGATCGGCGCGGTGTTCATCGGCGCATTCGCCGAGGCCGGGCTGGTGATGGTGCTGTTCGCCGTCGGTGAGGCGCTGGAGGGATTTACGCTCGACCGTGCGCGCGCAGCGCTGCGCTCGCTGATGAGCACGGCGCCGGCGGAGGCGGTCGTGCTGCGGCAGTGCATCGATTGCGTCGCGCACCTCGGGACGCCGCTGCCGGATGCACCCGGTGCGGTGTACTCCGGCGGCCCGTGTCCGTTCTGTGGCTGGCACGAGGTGGTGCTGCCGATCGAGGCGCTGCACATCGGCGATCGCGTGCTGGTGAAGCCCGGCGAGCGCATCCCGGTCGACGGCGTGGTGTGCGTCGGTGCGGCATGGGTGGACGAATCGTCGATCACCGGCGAGAGCACGCCGACGGCGAAGAACGTCGGTGGCGCCGTGTACGCCGGCACCTTGAACCAGGACGGCGCGCTCGAGATCGAGGCGACGCAGCGCGCGGAGGATACGGTGGTGAGGCGCATCGTGCGCCTGGTGGAGGAATCGCAGGCGCGGCGCGCGTCGACCGAGCGCTTCGTCGATCGCTTTGCGCGCGTGTACACGCCGGCGGTGACGCTGGCGGCGGTCGCGGTGGCTTTCGTGCCGCCGCTGGCGTTCGGCGCA
>JBIIIA010000205.1:0-6059 GCA_044235195.1 Thermoflexales bacterium | reverse complement strand
GAAACGCTGCGCACGACGCAGCTCGTCGTCGGCTGGACGGCGTTGCTCCTGCTGTGGCTGCTGACGAAGGAATGGACCGACGTGCGCACGGCGAACATCGCCGTGCTGCTCGCCGCGAGCGCGCCAGTCATGGTGTGGTGGTCGCGCTTCGGCGCGAACTACACCGTGCCACTGCTGCCGATCGCGCTCGGCATGCTGCTCGCGCTCACCCATGCCTGGCGCAGGCGCAGCGTCGGCGCCGCCGCGCTCGCAGCATTTCTGTTCGGGTTCGGTGTGACCACGAAGATTCTTTTCATCTGGCTCGTCGCGCCGCTTGCCATCACCGCATTCGTGCATCGACGCACGCTCATCACCGGACTCCGCGATTGGCCCCATCGCGGCCGGCTTCTTTTCGTCGTGCCGGCGCTGCTGCTCGGCGCTGCGCCGCTGATCGTTCACAACATCGCTTCGGAGTTCGCGACTTTCCGGTTCATCTCCGGCAACGCTGCACAGACTCGGTTGTACGGCCACGACAACCTGGCCTTCGGCAGCAACCTCGTCTTCGTCGTCACGGAATTCCTGCGCGCCATGGGCGGCGACATCCGCGCATCGGAGGCTCCGGCCGGCCCACCACTCGGTGCGCTCGCCTTCGTCGCCGCGCTCGTCGTCGCCATCGCAACGCTCGTGCGCCGACGCGCCGACGCGCCGGCCTTCACCTTCGCCGTGCTCACTCCACTCACGGTGCTGCCGCTCAGCACGGTCAGCACCAGCAGCATCGGAGCTACGTACGTGTTCGTCATCGTGCCGCTGGCATGGCTGCTGATCGCATGGACGATCAGGCGCGTCTTGCCGCAGCGGTTCGCTGCATTCGCCGTCACTGCAGTCATAGTCTCGAATCTCGCAGGCAGTTTCGTCATCCACGAATTCTTCGCGCGCACCGGCGGCCGCGGTCATTGGTCGGATGCCATTTTTGCGCTGAGCGAAGATCTGACAACCGAATACGCCGACCGACCGGTCATCGCAATGGACTGGGGCTTCCGCCGCAACGTGAACCTGCTCACACACGACGCCGTCGAGCCCGTCGAAATGTTCGGCTATGCGCCACGGCCCGACTCGACTTTTCTCGACGTCGCCACGGTGCTGCTGCGCGACGCACAGACGGTATATCTCTTCCACGGCCCGCAGGCGACGCTCTTTCACGGCCGGCTGGAAATGCTGCAGCGCGCCGCCGCCATGCAGCACAAGACGCTCGATCTGCGCACGACGTATTTCGGCCGCGACGGAGAGCAGGCTATTCAGCTCTTCACCGCACGCAGCGCGCGCGCGTCGTTCGACGTCGATCCATCGCTCGCCGATCGCAACGCCGTCTTCGGCAGCGGCGTCACGTTGCTCGGCGGACGCGTGACGCACGACGCCGTCCGCCGCGAAGTGCGCGTCGATCTGCAATGGCGCTCCGATGCCGACCGCCTCGCCGCCGACTCGATCCTGCTTCACGTGATCGATCAATCGAACGGCGCTCTCATCGCGAACGGCGACCATCAGCCCATCTACGACAACCATCCCTTCGATCGCTGGCAACGCGGTGAAGTCGTGCTCGATTCGTACTGGATCACGCTCCCCGAAAGCACCCCGCCCGGCACGTACCAAATCCGCGTCGGCATCTACGATCGCGCCACCGGCCAGCGCCGCTCCATCGCCGATCCGCGCAACGACGCCGGCGGCGACTCGCTCATGCTGGCGACGTTCGCGGTGGAGTAGAAGACAGACGGCCGACCGCCGACCGCGGTCAGCGGTCGGCCATCGTCGGTACACTACCCCTCATGCCCGCCCGCCCCGCGTACTTCCGTCGCTTCGCCGCGCCCGCTCTGCTCGTGTTGATCTGGGCCGCCTTCTTCTGGCGCATTCTTACGCCGAACCCGGCCGATCGACTGACGTTCCAGCAGGGCGACTTCACCCTGCAATTCCTCGCGTATCGGCAGATGGCGTTCGCGTCGCTGACGCAGGGCAATTTTCCGACGATCGTCGAATGCCTGTATTCCGGCCATCCGTTCCAGGCAGATCCGCAGGCGCAGCTGCTCTATCCACCGGTGCTCGGCGCGATGCTGCTCGGTCGTGCGCTCGGTTGGGAAACCTATCCGCTGCGCGCGCTCGAGTTCGAGGTCATGCTGCACACGCTGCTCGCCGCCGCCGGGACGTACGCCTTTCTGCGCGCGCTCGGACTTCGACGCGGCGCCGCACTGTTCGGTTCGAGCGTCTTCGCCTACGGTGGGTTCATGACCGGCTACGCCATGCTGCAGACCGGCATCTTGGAGACCGCGGCCTGGCTGCCGTTGGCGATGCTGGCGCTGCGCGCGCTGATCGCCGCCGAACGACCGCATCGGCCGGCGACCGCGCTCGCCGCGACGCTGGCAATCGCGCTCACCGCCGGTCATCCGCAAACGCTGCTGTTCATGCTCTACACCGGCGCGCTGGCGTGGTGGTGGTGGACGCGCGGCGCGCCGCGGTTCACTCAATTGAAACGCATCGCACTCGTCGGCCTGCTCGGCGCAGCGCTCTCGGCGGCGCAGCTCGTGCCATCGGCGTGGTTCATGCTGAATTCGACGCGCGCCGGGCTGACCTTCGAGACGGCCGGCCGCGGCTTTGCGCTCGAAGACATCGCGCTCTTCGCCGTCACCGGCGTGTTCAACATCTGGCAGCCGCTGTTCGTCGGCATCGTCACCCTCGCGCTCGCCGCGGCGGCGCTGCTGCGTCGTGCACGAGGAGACGCGACGCTGTGGGCCATTGCCGGCTTCGGTGCATTGGTGCTCTCCTTCGGCGCAAACGCACTCGGCTTCGATCTTTTCTATCTCGCTGCACCGGGATATCGGCAGTTTCAAAGCCAAGAGCGCCACGCGCTCATCGTGAACTTTTCGCTCGCCGTGCTCGGCGCGTACGGCATGCACGCGTTGTCGAACGACGTCGGCCTGCGCACGCGCGCGCGCCTGCGACGAATCGGTGCACGCGTCGTCGTCGCAGCGGCGATCTGCTTCGCCGCTCTGATCGCACTGCGCATCACTACGCCGGACGCGCCGCTGCGACAGACGGCTCTGCTCGTGCTCGGCATGCTCGCGGCTTCGCTGCTGCTGCTGTGGCGCTCGCGCACCGGCGCTGCCTCCCTCACGTGGCAGTTCGCCGTGCTCGGCGTACTGCTCTTCGAATTGTTCACCGCCAATCGAACCGCCGCGACGCAGAAACCGGCCGACCCATTTCCGAAGACGGCATTGCTCACGCCGGTGTTCGAAGATCGCGCGACGCGAGCCGCTGCGCCGTTCGAGCGCATCTACAACCATTTCGGCCTGCCGCTCAACGGCGCGTGTGTAAACGGGCTGAACGAAATCGGCGGCGGCTCGCCGATCGTATGGCGCGACTACAAAACGCTGCTCGACCGCACGCCGGAAGATGTGCTCGTCAAGCTCTTGAACGTGCGCTACGCCGTCACCTGGCGTGGTGCGATGACCACGCCGGCCGGCGTCGAAATTCCATGGTTCCTGCTGGCGCGCAACACATTCGAAGGCAAGAGCGCCAGCACGTATCGTTTGAATTGGGAACCGGCCGATACGCGCGGCGCATGGCTGGCGCCGGCGCGCATCGTCGCTGACGAAGATGCGCTCTACGCCGCGATGGCCGCCCCGGGCTTCGATCCATTCGTGCAGGCACTGCTGCTCGCCGGCGAAGCGCCGCAGGGAAGCGGCGTCGCCGCCGTCGAAGGGAAGTCGAACGGCTACATGAAGATCGCCGTAAACGCCGACGCGCCCGCTCTGCTCACCGTGAGCGAAGCGTTTCATCCGAACTGGATCGCGCTCGTCGACGGCGTCGCCGTGACGCCCGAACGCGCATACGGCGCTCTCCTCGGCGTGCGCGTCCCTGCCGGCTCGCACAGCGTCGAGCTCAGCTACCGCCCGCTCGATCTGTACGTCGGTGCAGCGCTCAGCGCGCTGGCGATCGTCGCTGCCGTCGTCTTGATTACTCGGCAATCCACAAATCCACGCCGTTATCCGGCTGCTTCTCCGGCTGCTGAACAATGACCGGCGCGATCTCCGGATACGTATACGCACCGAAGCGCACGCGATACGGGCCGGGCGGCAGCGGCGCATCGAGCGGAATCGTCGCACGCAGGCGCAGCGCATCGCCGACGCGCCACGAGGCCGGATGCACACCGGCGATGTCGACGCCGGCGCGCTTCTCGTCGCCGACGAACGCCTGGAAGTACCAGTGGTAATCGGCTCCTGCGGGCGGCAGCGCCACGACCTCGAAATCGACGTGCACCTGCAACGCCTGCGCCTCACGCTGCACGCGCGCGCCGCGCAGCTGCAGGCCGTTCTCCCAGCGCGCCTGCGGCGCAGCAGGCAGCGCAGCGAACGGGCCGTCGATCCGCGCATAGGTGAAACGTCCGCCGCTGCCGACGCGCGACGGCGTCGCTGATTCGGCAGCGCCTTCCGCACGCAGCTCTTCGAGCAGTGGTTCTGCACCCGGCGCGACCACGTACTGCGTCGCCGCGCCGGTGCGAATCAGGCCGTCGCTTTCACTATTGAAAAAGCGATGCGGCACGTCCGCCAGCACCGCGCGCAGGATCACCGCCGGCTCGTTCCACGGCGTCGGAAATCCCTGCACCGCCACGACGGCCTCGCCACCGAGATTCGCCTCGACGACTTTCGCTCGCGCCGCCAGTGCGCTGCGCACCGGCTGCCCGTAGCCGCCGGCGGTGTCGAAGCGATCGACCACATCGTGAAAGCGCAGCGTCGTCGCGACCTGCCAGCTTCCCAGCAGCCCCAGCGCGGCGAACGCCACGGCGCGCGACGCACGTCCGATGTTCGAGAATCGATCCAGTGCATACGCCGTCAACAACATCGGCACAGGCAGCAGCGAAGTGAGGTATTGCACCTCGACCGGCCGGCTCGACCGCAGTTGAATCGCAGCAGGCACGAGCAGCCACGCCGACAACAGCACGAGTGCGACGCCGCGCGTCGTGCGCCGGCCGCGCCATGCCGCCCACATCACGAACACGAACGCCGCCGCCGCACCGATCTGCTGCGCATCGTCGATCCAAGTACCGAAGCGCCATGGCACAGCGGACCAGACGTCGAACGCCTTGCCCGTCAGCACGCCGAGATGCGCGCCGCCGCTCAACCAGCCGATCCGCTCGAGCACCTCCGGCCGCCACGCGGATCCGCCGCCCACCGCGCCGAGGTACGCGCGCAGGCTGCCGAAATCACCGCTGAAATCCTGGAGTACATAGGCCACGGCGAAGAACACGCCCGGCAGTAGCCCGACTGCCAGCAGCTTCCAATTCAGCGAGCTGCGCCCGATCCACGCCGCGAGCAACACGACCGGCAGCAGGTATACACCGCCGAGGTGCGTGCCCGCCACCAGCGAAAGGCCGAAGCCGGCGATCAGCCAGCCGCGCGGATTTTTCTTCACCGCGATTTCGAGCAGGCCGAATACCAGCAGCGCCGAATCGATCGGCTGACACACCGGCCAAAGATTGCGCGCGAACTGAATCGCCCACGGCGCGACCGCGTACAGCAGCGCCGCGATCACACCAGTGCGCACGCTCAGATAACGCCGCCCGATCGCGTAGACGGCCGCGGTCGTCGCCACATCGAAGAACACGCGATACACCACGATCGAGAAAAAGTTCTTCGTGAACAGATACGGCAGCGCCATCATATAAAGATATGCCGCCGGATGTGCGCCGACCGAGCCGTGCGGCTGCATACCCCACAAACGCCCGGATGCGATGTCCTGTGCGTACCACAACGGATACGCCTGATCGAAGCGAAAATCGATCAGGTCGAGCCGTTGCATGCGCAGCGCAGCCGCCAGCAGCACCAGCAGAGCGGGAATCCACCACGTCGATTTCACTCGTTCACGCATCGTTTCGCTCATCTTTGGGCAACCCACCATTGGGGCGACCCGCCATTCGGGCGACCCACCATTGGGGCGACCCACCATTCGGGCGACCCGCCGGGTCGCCCCTACCGCACCCCCCCACGCGTCGGCAACAACACGGAACCGTGCATCTGCTGCGCCGGCGGGCTGGC
>JBIIIA010000204.1:0-6076 GCA_044235195.1 Thermoflexales bacterium | reverse complement strand
AAAAACGTAAGCGAAATCGAGGGGGAGAGGGGGGCAGGGGGTGAGGCGTAGACGCGAAATCATGTCCCCCTGTGAGGGGGTCAGGGGGTGAGGCGTACGCGGGCTGCCAGGACGGCGCCGTCCGCGGTGCGATGTGGCGCCTCGTCGACGGCGAGGCGCAGGCCTGTGCTCGGGTCGTACATTCCGACGACGAGGGCGTATTCGCCGGGCGGCAGATCCGCAGGCATGTCGATGCGGAATGCGTCTTCGTATAGGCAGTTGCTTTGCCATGCCTGCGTGGGAAATGCGGCGCCGCGATGACGCGGTGCGTGGTCGTCCTGTGCGACGATGTCGCCGGCGGCGCTGCGCAGATGCACGAAGACTTGGCCGTGCAGGCGGGAGCGTCCGGCGCGCCACACCAGGCGGCCGCTCAGTGGCTGACCGCGCTGGGCATCGCGTGGCGCCAGCACGCCGACAGCGTAGCCGTCGCTGAGCGGCAGCATCGGCATATCGGTTTGGGTCTGCGTCGGCTGTGCGGGCAGGTAGGCGGCCGCGGCATGAATCTGTGGTGCGTCCTCCCACGAAAAGTCGACGACAAAAGCAAGCTCTCGCGCCGGGCGCGTGACGACGCCCGGAAAGTCCACCCAGCGGGCTTCTCCCGGCAGCCAGCTCGCGGTGTGGATTTGTCGTGAGGCGACGTACAGGCCATCACCGCCGTCAGCGACGACCGGCTGCATGCGCAGCAATCGGTTGCCAGGTCGTCCCGCATCGGGGCCGGTACGCAGCAGCGCGCGCAATAGCAGTGGGTGGCGGCCGTCGGGCAGGGCGGACAAATCGGCGACGTTGGCGGCGACGGATTCGATCGTCCAGCCGTCGAGCGTGGCGGGCGCCGATGCACTCGGCAATGGCATCGAGGCGGGGACGGGCGCTCGTCGCTGCCAGATGGTGAGCGGGCTGCCCCAGAATCGTGCATCTTCGAGCGTGTGCACGGGCTCGTAGAGCAGCTGAAACCACTCTTCTTTTTGCGGATCCGTCGTGTACACCGAATTTCGCATAGGCAATAACTGAAAATCTGGCAATTCACGGAGTACTAACGCCAAAAAGTCGCCATGGCGCACGTCGGCCAATTCAACAGGGCGCGTCAGGCCCAAAAAATCGACCGCCGGTCGGTCGGCGAAATACGCCATCACACCCAACTCACTCATGCCGATCGTTGCCGTCGGCGCAGTATTCGCTGCGATCCAGCGGCCGGCTCTTTCGTAAATATCGACCTTCGTCTCGGGCAGAGTTTTGCTCGACGCATCGTCCGGCGAGGGCGGCACCGCGCCGCGCAGAACGCTGCCGGCGCGCGCGTGGGCCGGCAGCGTCGCCGCCAGAACCGCCACGGCGCCGATCACGAGCTGTCGCATCGTCGACGTCGTCACACGCCTGGATGCCGCGGCGAGCCCACGCCCGGCTGCCCACGACAAGCCCGGCAGCAGCGGCGCGTAGTACCACACGTACGGCGCAACCCCGAGCACGATGTAACCGCCGACGTGCGTCAGCGCCCACAACGGCAGCGCAATTTCCGCGAACCATTCAGCCTGCCGCCAGCGCGACACGCCAGCGCGCAGGATCACCAGCGCGCCGACCACAGCGACGCCGGGCAGCATGAGAAAAGCCGGGTTGTGCGAAACCCACGCTTGCAGCAGGATCAAGGCTCCTTCGAC
This sequence comes from Thermoflexales bacterium, assembly GCA_044235195.1. Classification (GTDB taxonomy): domain Bacteria; phylum Chloroflexota; class Anaerolineae; order J036; family Brachytrichaceae; genus CANJQH01. The sequence continues at coordinate 4,388 of JBIIIA010000204.1, read as the reverse complement.
ATAGCTGGTGTACGCATAGAAGCCCGTCAGGCCGCTGATGGCCTGCGCCGACTTCGACTGCAGCGTGCTCGGAATCGGCGTGCCGAACTGCATCGTCAGCCACAGCGCCAAACCGCCGTACAGAAGGAAGATCGGCACAGCGAAGCGCAGCAGTCCTCGCCGTGGCGTGCGCTGCAGGACAAGCAGCATTCCGACTACCGCGGCGGTCAGCGCGCCATCGCCGCGCAGCCCCATCGCCGCACCGACGAGAATGCCTGCTGTCAGCAGCGACCCGCGCCGCGCCGCCGTCAGCGCCCAAATCGAAACCGCCATGAACGTCGGCGTCTCGAATCCGATCGTCAGCCAGGCGAGCGGTGCGCATAGCAGGCACAACGCAGCGGCAAACGATGCGCGGGCGTCGATCTTGCGTCCATATTCGAACAGCCCCCACGCTGCCAGCCACACGCTCGCCATGCTGATGGCTGGGCTGGCCACATGCGGCGCCACGCCCATCAAAAATTGCACCGCCGCCAGGATCAGGGCATACAGCGGGGCGGTGGTGATCAGCGTCGCCTCGCCCGGGTTGAACACGAAGCCGCGGCCGGCCGCCAGGTTCGCCGCATAGCGGTACGTGATGAACGGGTCGTCGAAGCGCACGCCGCGGTGCACCTCGGACAGAACGAGCGCCACCACCAGAAGAACCGCGGGCCCCGTCCACCGCCGCGCCATCGAGGAAATGTTGCGTGTCACAGCCGGCGATTCTAGAACGCAGTTTGTGATTACAATGCTGGTGTCCAATTCACACTAACTCAAGCGGCAATCTCATGTCTCAATACACTTCGCTCGATCATGCGAGCGCCAATGCGATTCGCGCATTAACTCTCGACGCTGTGCAGACGGCCAACTCCGGCCATCCCGGCATGCCCCTCGGCATGGCCGATGTCACCTATGTGCTGTACAAGCACTTCCTGCGCACGAATCCGAACGCCCTCGACTGGTTCGATCGCGATCGCCTAGTCGTCAGCGCCGGGCACGGCTCGATGCTGCCGTATGCGCTGCTCTACCTGACCGGCGCGCCTGGCATGCCGATCGAACAGCTCAAGCGCTTCCGCCAGCTCGACAGCCTGACGCCGGGACATCCGGAAAATCACATCACCCCGGGCGTCGAAGTCACCACCGGGCCTCTCGGCAGCGGCACCGCCAATTCCGTCGGCATGGCCATCGCCGAGGCGTGGCTGGCCGCGCGCTTCAATCGCGACGGCGCGAAGCTGGTCGACCACTACACGTATGCCATCGTCAGCGACGGCGACCTGCAGGAAGGCGTCAGCCACGAAGCGGCATCGCTGGCCGGGCACCTCGGCCTCGGCAAACTGATCTGGCTGTACGACGACAACGCCATCACGATCGACGGCCCCACGTCGCTCAGCTTCAGCGAAAACATCCCGCAGCGCTTCGCAGCGTACGGCTGGCAGACGATCACCGTCGACGCGCACGACATGGACGCAGTCGAACAGGCGCTGCGCGAGGCGCGCGCCGATGAAACGCGGCCGACGATCATTTCGTGCAAGAGCATCATCGGCAAGGGCCTGCCGAAGCAGGGCACGAGCAAGGCGCACAGCGACGCCCCGGGCTGGGACGATGTCAAGGCGGCCAAGCGCAGCTACGGCTTCGACGAAGAAGCGGTGTTCGCCGTGCCGGATGCCGCACTCGCGCAGTGGCGCTCGATCGGAGCAGCGGGCGCCACTGCGCACGCCGGCTGGACGACGCGCCTGCTTTCGGCTCCGGCTGACCTGCGCGCGGAGCTGGACGCATATCTGAGCGGCGCGCTCCCGGAAAATCTCGACCAGATCCTGCCGAAGTTCGACCCGGCCGACAAGCCGATCGCCACGCGCGCCGCCAGCGGCAAAGTGCTCGACGCCCTGGCGCCGGCCATCTCGCATCTGCTCGGCGGATCGGCGGACCTGACGCCGTCGAACAACACGCTGCCGAAGGACGCCGCCTCGCTGAAGGCAGGCGACTTCACCGGGCGCTACGTGCGCTACGGCATTCGCGAACACGCCATGGCCGGCATCATGAACGGCATGGCGCTGCACGGCGGCGTCACCCCGTACGGCGGCACGTTCTTCTGCTTCAGCGACTTCATGCGGCCGGCGATTCGTCTGGCGGCGCTCAGCCAGGCGCACACGCTGTTCGTCTTCACGCACGATTCGATCGGCCTCGGCGAAGACGGGCCGACGCATCAGCCGATCGAGCAGCTGGCCAGCCTGCGCGCCATGCCCGGCCTGGTGACGATCCGCCCGGCCGACGCCAACGAGACGGCCGCCGCGTGGAGTGTCGCTCTGCGCGAACACGGCCCCGTCGCGCTCGTGCTTTCGCGCCAGGCGCTGCCGATTCTGCCGAGCGCGCAGGGTGACGACCTGTCGCGCGGCGCTTACGCCGTGCAGGACGCCGCGGACCCGCAGATCGTCCTGCTGGCCAGCGGCAGCGAGGTCGGTCTGTGTCTGAACGCCGCGCGCCTGCTCACACTGCAGGGCGTGCGCGTGCGCGTGGTCTCGATGCCGTCGTGGGAATTGTTCGACCGCCAGAGCACGGAATATCGCGACGCACTGTTGCCGAAGTCGGTGCCGGCGCTGGTCGTCGAGGCCGGCGTATCGCAGGGCTGGCACAAATACGTCGGCCCGCGCGCAGACTTCCTGACGATCGATGACCGCTTCGGCGCGTCGGCGCCGTTGACGGACGTAATGCGCAGCTTCGGCTTCACGCCCGACAACGTGGTCATACGCGCCCTCGCGCTGATCGCGAAACCAGGAATCTAAGAATCCTGGTTTTGTCGCAGCTCGGCACGGACCTTCATCAGCGTCCGGCCGAGCTGGTTGCGCCCCGTGCCATCGGCCCCGTCGCCCCAGTACGCATCGTTGGCGGTGTGCTCGACGAGCTCGGCGTCCCCAGTGGCCAGCAACAGGTCGGCCAGGTGCGCATATTGCCGAAACTTTGCGCGCACCGCCGTCAGCATGACGGAATCCTTGACGGCATCCCAGTCCGCGCGCGGAGGATGCTGCGGGTCGCGCGTAAGATTTTTCGCCACCATCGGGGAATGCGCCAGCCGCACCACTTCGGCGTACGGCGTTCCGGCGTACTTCATCGCCTGGTAATAGTGCTCGGTCGTCGGCCACAGCTGGCCGTCGATGATCAACGCCACACTGGCGAAGTTGCTGCACCATCCATACGGCTGCGCTTCGTCATAAAACAGAATTCGCTCCATTCGGTCGATGATAGCGTCGTCGTTGGTCGGCGTACGATATGCCAGAATTCGTACCTTCGCCGGAAAAACGCACTTCGAAATAGCGAAGATTCGCAATGTCGTCGGCGGCTGTTGACAAGCAAATCGCGAATGTGCTACCTTAACCGCCATTGGGCAAGTCCGCTCATCAACAGCGCTCTGAGGGGGCGTGACCGGCGCAGCACGTAGAGGCGTGCACAAAAAGCCGGGATGGAATTCGACGGCGTTTGGGAAGACTCTTAGCCGTCCCATCGATGGGTGAAGTGAATGCGCAGACGTGGGTCTGCGATGCAATAAGGCCAACGATGGTGTAGTACGCCATCGATCCGTGCAGGCAATGAGCCTGGCTTGCACGCGCGTCGAACGACGCGACGGCGCGAAAACGCTTCTTCGGTATGAGGTGAGTCGAAACGATGCTGCGCACAGCAGCATCGTTTCGACTCATTTTTGTTTTTCCGCAGTTCGATTGTGTTTGCTCAGGAGGGGGGCATGCAAGGGTTAACGATCGCAATCATCGTTCTACTGGCGCTGATCGCCGTGGCGTTGATTCGCCTGACGCACGGCATCGAATCGGTGTCCTCGCTGATGATGCTGCAGTGGCGCCGCCAGCGCATCGACGAACTATCGACGCAAGCGACGCAGGAGCAGGCGCTCGCCGCCGTGCTCGCTGATGCCTGGGGCGCGGTCGTGCAGGTCGTCGCCGGATCGCTGCGCTGCGCCGCCGTCCCGACTCCGCACATCGCCGCCACCTGCACGGACGGCGCGCGCGTGTTCGTATCGCAGCATCCGCGCCTGCTGCGCAGGCTCGGATTCACGCGGCGCACACGGCGAGCCGTGAACCTCACGCGCCGCACTGCACTGCGCCGCGCGGAGATTTGCGCGTTGTGGTTCGCCGCGAACGCCGGCCCGCACGCGACGCACACCCGCATACGCAGCGACGCCGACTGGCATGCGCTGCGCATGGAAATCGAAACCGGAGGGACAAGATGACGATCAAATCGGCGGCATTCCTGGCGGCGTTCGTCGCAGCACTGACCACGACGAACGCCGTCGCGCCTGATTCGACGTTGCCTGAATCCACAGCGCGGTCGGACTCGTCCGATGCTGCGATCCTGCGCATTGCGGGAGA
>JBIIIA010000203.1:0-6080 GCA_044235195.1 Thermoflexales bacterium | reverse complement strand
GCGGCCGGGCTGCGTTCGCGTCCATGTTTGAACAAATCGAAGCGCGGGCTGGACGACGGCAGTTCCTGGACGAGCTCGAGCGGCGCCTCGGCGTCGCGCCAGCGCAGCGTCAGCGTGAACGGGTCGCCGGCGCGCACCGTCGGTGGTTCGACGACGGCGTCGAGCAGCTGCGCGGTGCGCGCGCCGTTCGTGAGCGTCATGCCGCCGGCGTGCACGAACGGCTTGGAGGCGAAGTCGACGAACTGGCCGTGCGCTGGAGTTACAGCGACTCGATTCATCAGCCGATCGACGAAGTAGGGCGCCGAGACGAGCAGCGCTGCACCGAACGCGATCTGTGCGAAGCGGCGCAGCGCCGTGCGACGTGGTCGGCCGGCGATGAGCACCAGCACACCGAGCGCGACGACGCTGACGACGATGCCAGCTTGCTGCACAGGCGTGCCGACGTAGCGCAGCATGATCGTGTGCGTGCCGCGCGGCAGCGTGAGCTGTACCCAGCCCGAACCGACGTATGGCTGTAGCGGCACGGCCGTGCCCGTCGCGACGTCGATCGCTTCCCACGCCGGCGTGTAGAGCAGCGGCAGCGCCATGGTGAGCCGATCGACGCCCACGCGAATGATCCACGTCTGCGAATCCGAATCCAGCGCGGCCAGCGTCGAGTCGAGCGCTGCGAGAGCGACGCCGTCCTGCGCGATCAGCGCGCGCCGCGGCAGGCCCAGCAGATCGGGCCCGACGGCTGGAACGGGCTGCACCGTCGCCGGCAGATATTCGGCGCGGATGGTGGTGCCGACGATGCCGGAGTACCACTCGAAAAGTTGATACGTGCGCGTATTGAGATCTTCACGCGTGATGCGCAGCGAATCGACGCGCGTGACGAGTGGGACGATCGACGCGATCAGCGCGAGTGAAACGCCGGTGGCCGTGACACGCGCTCTTCGTGTGCCGGCGGATCCGAGTGCGCCGACGAGCAGGCTTGCGAAGAGCGCCTGCACGGAGAGCAGACGCCACGGGAATTGGGCGAGCTGCAGCGGCCGAATCGCTTCCCAGACCGGGTTCGACGCGGCGACGACGCCGAGCGTCGCCAGCGCGAACAACGCCGGCGCGCGGCGTGGCAGATCGCGTCGGCGCAGACACGCCCATGCGCCGGCGGCGACGGCGATCGTCTGCAGCAGGCCCATGGCGAACGCATGCGGCGGTGATGGATCGACGAACAGCGTCGTCTGCAGCAGCGGAATCTGGTCGATCGGCCGCTCCGGGCAGGAGGTCGTGAACACGGCCGGCGTGCACAAATCGAGCGTGCGAAAGTGCGTGGCGTAGTGGAAGTAGCCGCTCGTCTGTTCGCCGAGCTGCGCCTGTCCGCTTTCGATGAGCGCCGGCAGCCAGAACCATGCGCTCAGCGCGACGGCGAGTGCGGCGGCGGCTGCGAGCGTGCCGAGCCGTCGCAGAAGCGCGCGCGGTTCGCGGCGCATTGCCGCGAGCTCGGGCAGCGTCCACGCCACGATGAACGGCGCGAAGAGCATGGCCGACACGTTGTGCGTGACGACGAGCGCGGCCAGCGGCAGCGCCGGCAGCCAGATCGCGCGGCGGCCGTGCGTCGCGGTGAGAGACCAGAGGATCAGGGGAAACCAGACGAAGGCCCAGAATTCCGAGAGGGAATCGCCGCGCACGTAGACGTTCGCCAGGTGAAATGGCGCGGTCGTGTAGGCGACGGCGGCGAGCGCGGCGCTGGGCGGCGGCAGCCAGCGGCGCGCCAGGCCGTAGATGCCGGCGGCGGCGGCGACGATGCCCAGCGTCTGCACGATGCGGATCGTCGTGATCAGTGGTGCGCCGAACACGGCGGGAAACGCCGCCAGGTAGAACGGGAGTGCGGCGTAGTAGACGAAGAACGGATAGCCCAGACCGAACGCCGAGTCGTTCATCCAGCGCGCCGGCAGCGCACCGTCGGCGATGGCGCTGGCGAGCTCCGACGTGCGAATGAGCAGGAACGGGCTGTCGCCGCCGGCGCGCGTGTGCAGCATGCCGTCGGCAATCCAGATGCCGAGCGCGGCGACGGCGCACGCGCATGCCGCGATGAGCAGCGACAGCCGTTGCTCACGCGTATCGGTGCGCGGTGAATCAGGATGCTCCGACACGTGGCTACACGCGCTTGCGCCGCAGCGCCGTCGATACGACGAAGCCGATCAGGCCGATGATCATCAGGATGCCGCCGACGACGGCGACGACCGCGACGACGTTGTCGCCGTCGACGGCGGGCGCTGCTGTGGCCGGCGTGGCCGTAGCGCTCACGTCGACGGCGGCGTCGGCGATGCGCCGAATGCCGATCGAGAAGAACGAGCGGCCGCCGCGCACCCGCAGCGTGTCGTTGATCGGCGTCGACGGCTGATAAATCTGCAGCACGGTGGCTGCGACGACATACGACCCGTTGTCGAGATTTTCGAAGCAGTACGGTTCGTCTACGCCGTTGCTGGTGTACGTGCCCAGCGTCGCGCCGTCGCGGGACAGCGTGAACAGAATTTGCGGCACGAGATCTTCCCCGCGCTCGGCGCGCTCGCCGTTGCCGTCGTCGTCGAAGTAGGCCTGCACGCATGCTGCGCCGACGGTCGGCGTTCCGCTCAGCACGTCCGACGGTGCGATCGGTGCATCGCCGGGCGCCGGCGCCGCGGTCGCTTCGGCCTGCGGTGCCCCTTTCTTCACGATGAGGACGGCGCCGACCTGCAGCGTTTCCGGTTGTACGCCGGGGTTGAGCTTCTGCAGTTCTTCGAGGGTGATTCCGTTGTCGAAGGCGATGCCGAGCAGCGTGTCGCCGGATTCCACGGTCACGGTGACGTCGGTGGAAGGTGCGACCGTGGGAACGGCGGTGGGTGCCGCCGCAGGATCGGGTGTGGCTTCGGCCGCGGCCGGGGTCGGCGTCGCCGGCGGCTGGGCGACGCCGACGCGCACGTCGTCCCAATACACGTCGTTGTGCCGGACGGGATCCTTCATCGTCGAATACAAATAGACGACGACAGTTGCTGCCTTCGCTTCGACCTCGATGCTGAACGGACGGTACGCGTCCAGCGGGCTTTGTTCGGCGGACCACACAATCTGCGGGCTGAACGGGTTTGCCTTGCCGCCGTCGCCGCCGAGGGGATCGATGCCGATCTTCAGGCGCACATCGCGCGACGGACGCGCGGAAATAGGGCTGTCGTCGTTGGTGCTCCACGCCATGCCGTAGGCGCTGAGCACCAGGCGCGTGCCCGGCGTCACGTTCTGCACGATGCGATAGACGCCGCCGGTGTGCGTGGCGTTGTCGCTGGCGTAGCGCAGCGCCGCGGCGCCTCCGCGGAATCGGCCGGCCGTGCGCGCCTGTTCATACTTCGGCTGCACATTGACGCCGGCCGGATCGGTGTCGGCGCGTTTGGTGAACCACACGCCCCAGCCCGCCGGGACGTCGCAGCCGCCCTGGGCGCAGGTTCCTCCGCCCGATGCATCGTTCTGGAAGCCGCCCTCGAAGCCCTCGTCGACGAGCAGTGCGGATTGTGCGACGGCTCGGGAAAACCCGGTGCAGGTGATGAAAAGCAGCACACCGCAGAGGGCGCGCAACAGACTTGAGTTCCTCATGTCAACGGAGCGGAATGATAGCGTAGTCGCGCTTCGTTCCGTCGGCGTCGGTGAGGACCAGTCGGCGTCCGTCTTCGCGTCGGTATATGCCGACCGCGACGTAGTCCGGCGTTCGCCCTGCGCCTGTGGTGAGGTCGAGAATGTGCACGTCGCCGATCTGCTGGCCGGCGCGCCACGTCGGCATCGGCAGGTATCCGGAGGCCGGGCTGCTGTCGTGCTGGGCGATGAGCGTGCCGTCGTTCGCGATCAGATGAACGAACACCGCGTAGTCGCTGTCGACGGCTGCGTCGGCGGACCAGAGCAGTTCGACCTGCATCCGTGCGGGCGCGGTCGTCGTGACGACGTGCGCGGCGAGCAGGTGAATTCCGCCTTCGAACCGTGCGATCGACTCGCCCGTTCGCCGCGCGCCGACGTCGACGGCGATGAACGAGCGACGCGGCTGCGGATCGAGATCGCCCTGCGCGAGCGGGCCCTCGCGCACGTCGATGCGCGCATTCATGGGAAGCTGCGCGCGCGCGGCGTCCCACGGATGATTCGGATCGAGCAGTGCGGTGAAGGTCGGCGATGCCGCGAAGCTGGCGGGTGGGGTGAGCGGATCGAGGCGAGTGAACGAGCGCGCGGCGAGAAAATCCAGCGCGGCGTTGTCGGACGCGAGGCGCTGATCGACGAAGACGTCGCCGGGTGCGTCGTTCGCGGTGCGCGCGAGCGCGACGTTCTGCGCTTCGAGCCAGTAGGCCACCACGTCGCGTTTCACATAGACGTCGAAGTAATCGCGCGCAGTCTGCCATCCGCTGAAGGCGATGGCCGCCGCTGCGACGAGCGCCGGCGGCGACACGCGCCGATAGAGCGGCCCGCGCGCCAGCCCGAGCAGCAACCCGCGCCGCGATGCCCATGCCAGCGCCGCTTCGAGGCCGACGGCGCACACGACGCACGCCGCGGGCAGCGCGCCGATCGCGCGCAGAAAGTGCGGCGCATCTTCGGCCAGCGCGCTCGGCACGAGAAACAGCAGCAGCCACGCCAGCGCGAACGGCGCTGCGAGCGCGTCGGCGCTGCGCGCTGCGCGCCGGCGCTGCACGGTGCGCACGATGAGCACGCATGGGCCGACCACGAACGCCGGCGCGAGAAAGCCGGTGAAGACCGGCCGCAGCGATTCGTTGTGTCGCCAGATGCGGTCGCCTTCGAAGACGAACATGCCGAGCACGCGGCCGACGCCGCGCTGCAGCGCGCCGAGCGGATCGCCGCCGTTGATGGCCGGATTCAGGATCGACACCTGGCCGGCGCGCGCGAAATAGAGATCGGCGTGGCCGACGAGCCAGATCAGGAATGGCGCGAGCACGAGCGCGGCTGCGGCCAGCGCTGTGATTGCGCCGCGGTCGCGGACGAGGCCACGACGGCGGACGACGAGGAAAATCGCGGCGAGCGCGAACAGCGGCGCGAGGAACTGCCCGGACGCGTACGTGTAAAACGTCAGGCCGAACGCCGCGCCGCAGGCGAACGCCAGCGCAGTGCGGCGGCGTCCGTGCGCGCGCAGCGCCAGGAAGAGCAGGGCGACGGCGAGCGACGCCACGAGCGGCAGCGTGCCGGCGCGGTAGGCCACGCGGCTGATCGCCGTCGCCCAGAACGTCGTGGCCATGATCGCCGCGGCGAGCACGCCGACGCGGCGGCCGAACATTGCGTTTCCTGCGGCGAACACCGCGGCGATCGCGGCGATGCCGACGAACGCTGCGGTGATGCGCAGTGCGAACACACTGTGTCCGAGCCCGGCGATCGACGCCGACAGCAGGTAGATGAACAGCGCTTCGCGGCCGTTGTTGGCCGGGAACCAGATCGCCAGCTCGCCGTTCAGCACGCCGGCGCCGTCGAGCCCGTAGAACGCTTCATCGCGATACAGCCCGGGCGGCGCAACGCCGACGGCGTGCAGACGCAGCGCCGCGCCGACGAGCAGGATCAGCAGCAGCGGCAGGAAACGTCGGATGCGCACGGACATGGAAGAGACGGCAGACGGCGGACGACAGACGGCAGACGACAGACGGCGGACGACAGACGGCAGACGACAGACGGCGGACGGCGGATGGCGGACGACAGTCATTGGTCGTCTGTCGTCCATCGTCCGATTTCGTCAGCTCGCGATCTTCCAGGGGCTGAGCATCGCGCCGTCCGCGCCGAACGTCAGCGGAGTTTCGCGCTCGATCGACAGGCGCGGATGCGCTTCGACTTCGCGGCGCAGCGCCGGCGAGACCCACATGCGATCGACCGTGAGCGTGTCGCGGACGAGCGCCATGCGCACGTTAGCCGGCTGCGGAACGCCGCACATGTGCGAGGCGACCTCGAGCGCGCGCTGATCGTCGCCCATCACGAGCGGCATCGCGCCGCGGTACACGCCGAACGTGCCGCTGGTGACGCCGTTCATATAGAACGCGTAGAAGTCGATCTTCTGCAGCAGGCGCTTGGTGATGATGTTGGCCAGGCCGAGGCCGGCGCAG
>JBIIIA010000015.1:0-18955 GCA_044235195.1 Thermoflexales bacterium | reverse complement strand
CCGCTCGGGTCCGGCGTCTCGACGATCACCGACTGCATGCGCTCCGGCACATCGAGCACCGTCGGAATGAGATACGTGCTGAAATGGCCGGTGCGGATGCGGCCGCCCTGCGTGACGAAATTTTCCAGCAGCGCATAGCCGTAGCCCTGCACCACCGCACCTTCGATCTGGCCGATCACCTGCTGCGGATTCACCGCGCGGCCGACGTCGTCGGCGCACACCAGATTCAGCACGCGCACCTGCCCGGTCTCGACGTCGACCTCGACATCGGCGCTCTCGGCCACGTACGCGTACGTGATGTTCGGATCACCGGCGCCGGTCTCCGGATCGAGCTTCGTCGTCTTGCGCGGCCGATACACGAAATGCGAGCGCGCCGGGCGCTCCTCGCTGCGCCACGCGGCCAGCGCCTCGCGCGCGGCGCCTTCGATCGCGCCAGCCGTCATGTACGTCAGCCGTGACGCGCTCGCGCTGCCGCTGCTGCCGCTGGTCGCCGTATCGCTGAGCTGAAGCTCGATGCAATCGATGGGCAGATCGAGCGCAGCGGAAGCCAGCTGCAGGAATGCCGTGTGCGCACCCTGGCCGCATTCGGCGCCGGCCAGCGACACCACGGCCCGCTCGATCTTCGTCCGGCCGTGCAGCTCGATCGTCGCTTCGCTGCGCTCCGGGTAGCCGAACGAAAAGCCGATATTTTTGTGGCCGGCCGCGATGCCGCGACCGCGCCGCAGTGCCGGGCTCGAAGCCGGCGCCAGCGGACGTTCGTGCGTCGCTGCCAGGCAGGCGTCGATCGTCGGCAGCAGTGAGCAGCCGGCGGGCACCGGCGTGGCGAACGCAGTGATCGTGCCGTCGCGCCAGCCGTTGATGCGCCGCACCTCGGCCGGGTCCATCCCCAGCGCGACGGCAAGCTTGTTCACCTGCGTCTCCGCCACGAACAACCCCTGCGGCGCGCCGAATCCACGAAACGCACCGCTCGGCGGATTGTTCGTCACCACGGCCGCCGTGTCGATGGACACGTTGGGAATGTCGTACGGACCGGTGCAGGTGGCCGTGGCGTTGCCGAGCACTTTGTTGCTGGTGTAGTTGTACGGGCCGGCGTCGGTGTGCAGCGTCACCTGCGCCGCCGTGATGCGGCCGTCGCGCATCGCAGCCAGGCGCGCACGCGCGACGAACGGATGTCGCTTGTGATGGCCCAGGATGCTTTCCTCGCGCGACCAGACGATCTTGACCGGCCGACCCAGCCGCCACGTCGCCAGGCACGACACGATCTGAACGCTCATGTCTTCACGCCCGCCGAATGCGCCGCCGATGGCCGGGTAGATCACGCGCACTTGATCGACCGGCAAGCGCAGCGCGTGCGCGATCTGCTCCTGATCCTCGTGCGTCCACTGCCCGGCGACCTGAATGGTGACGCGGCCGGCTTCGTCGAGGTACGACAAACCGGCTTCCGGCTGCAGATATGCATGCTCCTGCGCGCCGGCCCGATACTCGTCCTCGATCACCACATCGGCCGCAGCGAACGCCGCATCGGCATCTCCGCGCCGAACGCGGTAGCGCTGAATGACGTTGCCCTCGTAGTGCGGATGCAGCTGCGACTCGGAGGCCAGCGCCGCCGCGATGCCGTCGATCACCGGCAGGTCCTCGTACGTCACGCGAATCAAGTCGCGCGCGGCTGCCGCGATTTCCTCGCTTTCCGCCACCACCAGCGCAATTTTCTCGCCGACGTGGCGCACGACGCCGTCGAACGCCAGCGTGCGATCGGCCGGATCGTGCGGCATGCTGTACGACGACGTCGCGATGCGTCGGCCGTCGCGCATCGCCGAGACCATCACCGGCGAATCGAACAGGACGAGGCCGTATTCGTTGCACGGCACGTCGGCGCCGGTGAAGATTTCCACCACGCCGGGCACCGCGCGCGCCGCGGACAAATCGATGTCGGCGACGCGCGCATGTGGGCGGCGCGACCAAAGAATGCACGCGTGCAGCATGCCGGGCATGCTCAAATCTCCGGGGTAATCGGCCGTGCCGGTGACCTTGGCGCGCGCATCGATACGTGGCAGCGAAATTCCGAGCGACATGGGAGTAATGTTACTCGGCGTCACTCGTATGCATCCACCAGCCGGAAGACCACCGGCAGCGGCGGCTGCGGCCGATCGCGCCCGCCGGCGATGCACAGCACGAACGAGCCGGCCTCCAGCCCAGGCACACGTTCTTCGAGCACTTCTTGATCGACCGCCGGACAATTCCCGAGCACACTCGCCGCAGACGGCGACACACCTGCGCCGAGCACAGCGACGCCCAAACGCGTCGGCAAGTCCGGATCGATCTGCTCGATCCGCTGCGTATGCACGATGATGCCGAAGCCCGCTGCGCGCCCGTGCCTGAGCAGCGCACGCAGCGGCTCCGGATCGAAGCCGTCCGCGTCGCCGAAATACACCACGCAGCGCAGATGCGGCACGCCGGACTTCAGGCGCATCCACAGCAGCAGCTGTGCCATGACCGTGGCCGCGAAGAAGCGCCGATCGCGGTCATCGAGATTCGACAGATCGAACACGGTGGCACGCGTGCGACCCGCCGGATTCATGCCGCCGCCGCTGCGATCGGGCTGCAGCAGGCTTGCGGCATCGATCGCCCATTGTGCATTCGCATCGAAGGCCGGACCGGCCGCGAGCTCGGAGAACGCCAGCGCCAGAGCAGCGCGCTCCTCGACGGGCAGATACACGTCCATGTCGAATTCGCCGATGCGATTCAGCGGCGGATGATTGATCATCTGCACCAGATCGGCCGATGAAATGCGCTGCCCGGCGCGCCACGTGCTTTCGAAAATGGCCGCGAGCAGCACATGCTCGCGGCTGTGCACCGGATCCGAGGAGCGGCCGAGGCGAGCCAGCAGAATGCTGCACAGGCGAGCGATGTGTTCACGCAGCAAATCCCCCTGCCGCTGCCAGGAGATCGAGGAGTCCGGCGGCGCTACGTACGCGGCAAACACACCGGCCGCTTCATCGAGGCCGAGCCGCTGTCGCCGCACACTGACCCGCTGCGAGAACTCGGGATTCAGCGAGGCTTCATCGTCGAGCAGCGAGCCGGACGAATCGAAGATCACGCACGGCACGTCCTGCAGCAGCACCTGCTCGATCAGCACGCGGCTGATCGCCGTGCCATCATCGCCGCGAGCCGCCAAAAGCACGTGCGACGACAAGTCGCGCAGGGACAACACTGCCTCGTCGACCGAGACGGCGCGCTCCTCAAGGTGGTATTCACGACCGAGAATCAGTCGCGGGGCTCGTCCGAACATAAGATGATTGTACCCAGATGGATCCGGGAGCAGGCTGACGAGTCCTGACGACCTTCGAAACGAAGGAAACGTACCCGGCTTCTAAGAAGCCGGGTACGTTTCCTTCGTTTCGAAGGTCCCGTCGTTTCTCAGGTCGCCGTAGCGCACGACGTGCTCCTCGCCACCTGCCTGCACCACCAGCGCGCCGTCGTCTTCGACGCGCAGCGCGCGCCCGTCCAGCTGGCGGCCGTCGATGACGACCGAGACCACCGCTCCGATCGTCGCCAGATGCGCGCGATACTCGGCCAGAATTTCCTGCGGTGCGTCGAGGAAGCGCACACTCCGCCGCTCGACCATATCGGCCAGCCGCAGCAGCACGTCGTCGCGCGAGACGGAACCGGCGGCAACTTCGTGCAGACTGCAGGCGCGCGCACGCACATCGTCCAGCGCATCGGCGAAATCGACGTTCACGTTCACACCGATCCCCAAGACGCTGTACTCGGTGAGCTCCCCCAGCAGCGACGACTCCACGAGCACGCCGGCCACTTTGCGTCCGTTCAGCAGGACATCGTTCGGCCACTTGATCGAAACGCGTGTGCCCGGCCGCACGAACGGCGTGATCGCCTCGACGACGGCCAGCGCGCCGAGCATGGTGTAGCGATTCGCCAGGCGCGCATCGATCGCATACGGGAGCAGCACAGAAAGGTACACCGCGGCGCCGGCCGGCGAAAACCAGGAGCGGCCGACGCGCCCGCGCCCGCCGGTCTGTGCATCCGCCGAAACTGCCGTGATCTCGCGCACGCCGGAGGCATACAGTGCGCGGCACTCGTCCATTGTCGAGACGACTTCGCCGCGTCGAATGATTTGCATGCCTCGATGATAGCGAGTGTGCGACGGCGCACGCCCTGATCCATAATCCGCCGCCATGCCTTCTCAGTACGACATCCGGGGCGTGCTCCCGGTCTTTCAGACGCCCTTTCACGCCGACGTCGACGAATCCGTCGATTACGAAACGCTCGCCGCGGAAATTCGCTGGCTGTTCGACCTGGGCAGCCACGGCGTGGTGCTCGGCATGGTCTCGGAAGTGCTGCGCCTCGGCGCGGACGAGCGCAAGCGCGTGGTCGAAGCGGCGTGCGACGCAGCGCGCGGCCGCGGCCCGGTCGTCGTGAGCGCCGGCGGAGAATCCACCGTCGTCGCGCTCGACTACGCCCGCCACGCCGAACGCGCCGGAGCCGGAGCGCTCATGGTCATTCCGCCCGTTTCTGTCGGCGTGAGCGAGGACGAGCTGGTGCGCTACTACGAGCGCATCCTCGACGCCGTGTCGATCCCGGTGATCGTGCAGGACGCCAGCGGCTACGTCGGCCGGCCGATGTCGATCGCGCTGCAGGCGAGCCTGTTTCAGCGGCACGGCGCACGCGTCATGTTCAAGCCCGAAGCCACGCCGCTCGGTCCGCGCCTGAGCGCGCTGCGCGAGGCCGTCGGCCCGGACGCGCGCATCTTCGAAGGCAGCGGCGGCATCGCCCTCGTCGACAACTATCGGCGCGGCATCGATGGCAGCATCCCCGGTGCCGACCTCGCCGATTTCGTCCTCGCCCTCTGGCGCGCGCTCGAGAGCGGCGACGCGGCGCGCATCGACGCGCTGTCGACGCCGCTCACCGCCATGAACTCGCTGCTGCACAGCCTCGACGCCTACGTCGCCGTCGAAAAATATCTGCTGGTCAAGCGCGGCGTGCTGCGCAACACCGTCGTGCGCGGCCCGACCGGATTCGTCCTCGATGCGCACACGCGCGCCGAAGTCGATCGTCTGTTCGCACTGCTCGAACGCGCTGCGGCATGACGGCGAGCCAGATCATCGCAGCGCTCATCGCCGGCGTCACGTTCGTGGCGCTGGCGATCGGAAAGCTGCCACGCCTGCAGCTGAATCGCGCGTCGATCGCGCTGGTCGGCGCCGGCGCCGTGCTGGTGACCGGCATCGTTCCGTTCCACGATGCGCTCGGGCTCATCGATCTCGGCACGATCTTTCTCCTGCTGAGCATGATGGTGATCAACGCCGTGCTCGAGCTGGCCGGCTTTTTCACCTGGGTCGGCCGACAGGTCATCGAGCGTGCAACGTCGCCCGCTGCGCTGCTCGTGCTGGTCACCGTCACCGCCGGCGTGCTGTCGGCGCTGTTCATCAACGATCCGGTCGCGCTGATGCTTACACCGCTGGTATGCAGCGTCGCCATGCAACTGCGGCTGAATCCCATGCCGTATCTGGTCGCGCTGGCGACGGCGGCGAACATCGGCAGCGCCGCCACGATCACGGGCAACCCGCAGAACATCCTGATCGGCACGTCCAGTGGAATTCCCTATCTGACATTTCTCGCACACGTCGGCCCGATCTCGGCCGTGGGAATGATCATCGTCGTCAGCGTGGTGTACGCGCTGTACCGCCGCGATCTCGCCGCGCCGATCACGCGACCGTCGAACGACGCGACCATTCCCACGGAGACGCGCGAAGCGGCGCAGCGGCGCATCTACGCGCCGGTTCTGCGCAAAGCCGTCATCGTGATCGTCGCCATGACGATGGCATTCTTCGCCGACGTCGATGTGGCGCTGGCCGCATATCTGGCCGCATGCGCGCTGCTCTTCACGCGCCGCGTGCGCAGTGAACGAATACTGAATCTGATCGACTGGCCGCTGCTGCTGCTTTTCTTCGGCCTGTTCATCGTCACCGGCGCGCTCGAACACACCGGCGCGTCGAAGCTGCTTTTCGAACTGGTGCGTCCGCTGACGTCCGGCGGCACGCTGCCGCTGACAGCAGTGACGACGCTGCTCAGCAACCTCATCTCGAACGTGCCGGCCGTGCTGTTGTTCCGGCCGCTCGTGGCGCAGTTCGCGGATCCGGAACGCACGTGGCTCATCCTGGCGGCAGCGTCCACACTGGCCGGCAACCTGACGTTGATCGGCTCGGTCGCCAACCTGATCGTGGCCGAACAGGCGCGCAAGCTCGGCGTGCACTTGTCGTTCGGCGAATACCTGCGCGCCGGCGTGCCGATCACCATGTTGTCGCTGGCGGTCGTCGTCGTGTGGCTGTGATGGGGCGACCAGGCGACGCGCCGGGCGGTGCGCCGGGCGACCCACCGGGCGGTGCGCCGGGCGGTGCGCCGGGCGACGCGCCGGGTCGGCGGGCGACCGGGCGACCCACCGGGTCGCCCCTACGTGGGTGACCAATCGGCGATGGCCTGGACGGTGCGGTCGGCCGCGCGGCCGTCGCCGTACGGGTTGCCGGCGGTGGCCATGGCGCGGTACGCGGCGGGGTCGCGCATCAAGCGATCGGTCTCGGCGACGATGACGGTGAAGTCGGTGCCGACGAGGCGTGCCGCGCCGCAGGCGACGGCTTCCGGCCGTTCGGTCTTGTCGCGCAGCACCAGCAGCGGCTTGCCGAGGCTCGGCGCTTCCTCCTGCAGACCGCCGGAATCGCTGAGGATCAAATACGCACGATCCATCAGCGCCACCATCGTCTCGTAATCGACGGGATCGATGAGCGTGAGGTTCGGCAGTCCGCCGAGCAGATCGTATGCCGGCTTGCGCACGTTCGGGTTCAGATGCACCGGATATACGATGCGCACCTCGTCGCCGTACGTTTCCGCGATGTGACGCAGCGCACGGCACGTGTTCTCGAACGGTTCGCCGAAATTTTCGCGGCGATGCGACGTGACGAGAATCAGCCGACGCTCGCCGAGCGGGCCGGCTACGTCGTCGAGCGAACGGCCGCGCACGCGGGCGCGCACCGCGAGCAGCGCGTCGACGACGGTGTTGCCGGTCACCACGACGCGCCGCGGCGCGATGCCCTCGCGCAGCAAATTGTCACGTGCCGCATCCGTCGGCGCCAGATACAGATCGGCCAGCAAATCGGCGATGCGCCGATTGGCTTCCTCCGGAAACGGCAGTCGCAGATCGCCCGTGCGCAGGCCGGCCTCGACGTGCGCCACGCGCACGCCGCGATAAAACGCCGCCAGCGCCGCCGCCATCACCGTGGTGGTGTCGCCCTGCACCAGCACCCAGTCCGGCCGATGCTGCACCAGCACGTCGTCCACGCTGGTCAGGATCCGCGCCGTGATGTGCGCCAGCTGCTGATTCGGCTGCATCAGGTCGAGATCGATGTCGGGATGCAAATCGAACGTTCGCAGCACCGAATCGAGCATTTGTCGATGCTGGCCGGTGACGCACAGCACGGACTGCATGTCGGTGCGGCGCTCCAGAGCGGCGACGACCGGCGCCATTTTGACGGCCTCGGGCCGAGTGCCGATGAGAGTCATGATCTTCAACACGCCGAGATTCTATATAGCTCCCCGCGGGGGTACAAATCCCGAGTGGAGTCCGCGAATCACGGCATCGCCCGCCGCCCTTCGGGCGGCGGGCGATGCCGTGATTCGCGGTTTACCCATTCGAGATTTGTACCCCCGCTCTCCCAATCGCCGTATAGTGTGCGTCCATGCTGAATATTTACCGGCGCTTCTGGATGGTCAACTGGGCCGAGCAATGGCAGTACCGCGCCAACCTGCTGATGTATCTCGCCTACTGGGTCGTCTTCCCGATCGTGTATCTCACCGTGTGGTCGGCCATCGCCGCCGGATCGCCGGGCGGCGCCGTGCAAGGCATGACGGCGCGCGACTTCGCCGCGTATTACCTCACGCTGCTCGTCGTGGACATCGCCACGTCTTCGATCACCATTCACATCCTGGCGTACAAAATTCAGGATGGCACCGTCGCCAACGAACTGCTGCGACCGGTGCATCCGATCCTGACCGGAACCCTAGTCAACAATCTCGCATTCAAAGCGCTGCAGCTGACGATCTTCGTGCCGGTCTGGCTGTTGTTCATCCGGCTCTTCGATCCGGCGCTGACCTACACGCTGCAAAGCGCATTGCTCACGCTGCCGGCGCTGGCGCTCGGATTCCTGCTGGCCTTCCTGCTCGATTCGCTGGTCACGCTGCTGGCGTTCTGGACGACGCGCGTCTTCGCGCTGAACGAGCTGGTCTTCGCCGTGGCGAAGCTGTTCAGCGGCCTGTTCGTCCCGCTGGCGCTGCTGCCGGGCTGGATGCAGTCGATCGCGGAAGTGCTGCCCTTCCGCCTCTGGATCTCGTTCCCGGCGCAGATGCTGCTGAACAAACTGGACGGCGCGACGATCGCCGCGGGCTTCGTACAGCAAATCGTCTGGCTGGTGATTTTCTTCGCCGCCTTCCAGTTCGTGTGGAAGCGCGCGCTCAAGCGATTCTCGGCGGTGGGAGCATGAAACACAATCTGCAGGTGCTGGCGGCGTTCGCGCGCCAAAATGTCAAGGAAACGCTGGCCTACCGCGTCGACACGCTCGTCAATCTCGGCATCATGCTGCTGTGGCAGGCGTGGGACTTCGCCGGCCTGGCCATCGTGTTCTCGAATACGCAGTCGATCGGCGGCTGGCGCATCGGCGACATGATCGTGCTGCTGGGCATCTTCCGGCTGGTGAACATGTTCATGTTCAGCCTGGTGTGGCCGAGCACCGAAGCGTTCAACCGCGGCATCCGCGAAGGC
The DNA here is from genome assembly GCA_044235195.1 of Thermoflexales bacterium. GTDB lineage: Bacteria > Chloroflexota > Anaerolineae > J036 > Brachytrichaceae > CANJQH01. The sequence continues at coordinate 10,131 of JBIIIA010000015.1, read as the reverse complement.
ACGCTCGATTACACGCTGCTGCTGCCGATCGACAGCCAGTTCGCCGTCACATTTCAAAAGGTGGTGGTCTGGCGCGCCGTCGATCTGCTGCTCGCCGTGATCCTCGTCGCGGCCGGCCTGTTCTACGGCGGTGCTGCGCCGCCGGCGACGAACGCCGTCGCGTTCATTCTGCTGCTGTTCTCCGGCGCGCTGATTTTGTACAGCGTCTGGGTCATGCTGATCGCCATGACGTTCTGGTTCACGAAGTTCGACAACAACGTCACGCTGATGCACGCGCTGACCGACGCCGGCCGCTATCCGTCGACGATTTATCCGACGTGGCTGCGCCTGCTGGTCACGTTCGTCATCCCGATCTCCGTGGCCACCACCGTGCCGCTGCAGGCGCTGCGCGGCGAGCTGGAATGGTGGCAGTTCGTGGCCGCATTCACCGCCGGGCTGATCGCGTTCGGCGTCTCACGCTTCGTCTGGCGGCTCGGCGTGCGGCGCTACAGCGGCGCTTCGGCATAGCTACCTACCATGTCCTACACAACCGCAATTGCCCGCCTGGATGCCGTGCTCGCCGCTCACGTCTGCGACGACGACAAAGAGCGACGCGACGTTGCGTTCATCAGAAGTTTTCTGCACGAACACGCCGATGCCTTTTCGCGCACCTGCACGCAGGGACACGTCACCGGCTCAGCGCTGATCCTGCATCCGCCCACCGGACGCGTGCTGCTCACCCATCATCGCAAGTTGAACATTTGGGTGCAATGCGGTGGCCACATGGAGGACGAACTGGATCCGGCCGACACGGCGCTGCGCGAAGCGAACGAAGAATCCGGCCTGCCGGACCTCGTACTCGCCTCGCGCACACCGCTCGATATCGACGTGCACGTCTTCCCGGCACGCGGCGCCACGCCCGAGCACTTTCACCTCGACGTGCGCTACCTGGCGTTCACCTCGGCTCCGGAACGCGCCGACGCATCACATGAGTCACACGAGATTCGCTGGTTCACGATCGAAGAATGCGACGCACTGGCGCTGGGCGAGGACATGAAGCGCCTGCTTCGCAAAGCACTCACTTTCCGTGCTTCTTCTTCCACTCCTCATACTCCGGACGCGCCGCATCCGTGAGCGGATAGTACTTGCGCAGGTCGCCGCCGGCGGCCAGGCGCTCGCGGGAAAACTCCTCCCACTCGGCGTGCTCGCTGGCGCGCTTGAGCAGCTCGGGGGCCAGCTGCGCCGGCACCACCGCCGCACCGTCGTCGTCGGCCACGATGATGTCACCGGGCATCACCAGCCGGTCGCAGCAGGCGATCGGCACGTTCACCGCATAGGGGAAGATCGCCACCTGCGTGTGATAGTTCGGCGTGGTGCCCTTCAGCCACATCCCGAGGCCGAGATCCTTGGCCTTCGGGAAGTCGCGGATGCAGCCGTCGATCACGATGCCGGCGCCGCCGCGTCCGTGGAAATACGTCAGCATCATTTCGCCGAACACGCCGCTGCCCAGGTCGCCGCGCGCATCGACGACGACGAAGTCACCCGCCTGCGCGTGATACAGCACGTGGCGATGCAGCTGCTTCTCCGGGTCGGCATACTCGGTCTGGCTGTACTGATCTTCGCGAATCGGCATGAACTGCAGCGTCAACGCCGGGCCAGCCAGCGCCTTGCCCGGAATGCGCGAAGTCACGCCGCGCAGATGCGCATCGCGAATGCCCATGCGGCTCAGCTCGGCGCTGGCAGTGGCGCTGCCGATTTCGGCCAGCGCCGCGACGAGATCCTTCGGCGGACGAACGATGTCGGATGTATGTGTCATGCGGGGAATGTATCACCGTTCGCGGTCGTCTGCCGTCCGCCGTCTCGCCGTCCGAAATGTACAATCTCATTATTCCGACCGGAGGTGAATTTTCGTGACCACTATTTCGTCCTCTCGAAAAAGTTTCTGGCGCACCGAAATCTCGGCGATCATCGGGCTGGCCGCCTTCGTCCTCATCACGCAGGCGATTGCGCCGTTCGCCGCAGATGGTCTGCCGGAGTCGCTGCAGCTGCCGCTCGGCGTCGTGCTCGCCGCAATCCCGGCAGCGCTGTGGATGGCCGTCTTCTATTCCCAGGACCGCGCCGAGCCCGAGCCGCGCAGCTTCCTCGTAGCCGTCGGCATGCTCGCCGCGCTGCTGGCCGCCGCCGTCGGACAGCCGCTCATTCGCAATGTGCTGCGCGTCGATGCGTGGATGCATCACGATCCGCTCACGGAATTACTGGCCGGCGTGCTCGTCATCGGCATCGTGCAGGAAACCGCCAAGTTCGCGGCCGTGCGCTTCAGCATCTATTACTCCGGCGAATTCGATCAGCGCATCGACGGCGTGCTGTACGGCACCGCAGCCGGCATCGGCTACGCCACCATGCTCAACCTGGAGACGGTCTTCACCGCCGGTGGGTTCGCCGACCTCGGCGCCGGCGCGGTGCGGATCGTCGTCACGGCGCTGGCGCACAGCGCGCTGGGCGGCCTGATGGGCTACTTCCTGGCGCGTGCGCGCTTCGACGATCGTCCGCTTTGGTGGATGCCTGGCGGTCTGCTGCTGGCCGCGCTGATCAACGGCGCCATCGCCTGGCTGCGCAGTGAAATCGGCCGCGCCAGCCTGGTGCTCGACGCCAGCGGCATCGCCGCCGCCGGCTACAACCCGTGGCCGCCGCTCGTGCTCAGCGCCGTCTTCGCGGCCGCGCTCGGCGCGCTCGTGTTCGTCCTCATGCGCCGTGCCGGTGAACAGCCGGCCGCCGCCCGCCTCGACGGACGCGATACGCTCGTCGCCGCCGTCACGTTCGCCGCTGCCGCGCTCGCCCTCGTCGGCGGCGTCGTCGTGCGTGATGCCACCGAATCGCGCGTCAAGCTGCACTCCGACGCATCCGGCGTGCAGTTCGCCTACCCGGACGACTGGCGACTCGATCTGCGGCGCGCCGCCGACGGCCTCTTCGTCGTCCGCGAAACCGGCGGCGACGCAGCTTTCGAACTGCGCGCGATCGCCGTCAACCCGAAGTCGGACGACCGCGGCAGCATCACGCAGGCTGCCGGCAGCCTGGCGCTCAATCGCGCCCGTGAGCTCACTGCCTTCCGCAGCTTCGATCTTTCCTCCGACGGCGCCGCCGGCACCGGCACGTTCGCCTACGTCGCCAATGCCGGCAGCGCGCTGCAGGAGACCTTGCCGGTGGTCATGCTCGGCGAAGATCGCTTCGTCCGCAAGGGCGGACGCATGTACATCTTTACGCTCCACACGACCGAGGCCGGCCGGGCCGTTGCCGCCGCCAAGTTCGAACGCTTCGTGCAGTCCGCCGTTCTGCCGTAACTCGGCAAGGAGATTCCACTCCGATGAACATCCAACGCAAATCGCTCATCGCCCTGGCCTTCGCCCTGGCTCTGTCCGCTGCGCTGTCCGCCGCGCCGTCGCGCGCGCTCGAGAAGAAGCTCGTACAAAAAGTGTCGCGCGCTGCCGTGCAGCTCGGACCGGTCGCCATCGTCAAATCGAAGACCGGCAAAAAAGAGCTGAAATACGTCGGCTGGGGCAGCGGCACGCTGCTGCCCGGCGGATTCATCCTCACCAATCAGCACGTGTCCGACGTTTCTTCGATCATCGAAGAGTCGCGCGGCAACAAGAACATCGAGGTGCTCGAGGACAAGCTCGTCGTGATGCTCACCAAGCGCACGGACGAGCCGCCCATCGCCACCTACATCGCCGACATCATCATCGCCGATGAAAACCTGGACCTGGCCGTGCTGCGCATCGCCTACGACCTGAGCGGGCAGGAGATCGACCCGGCCGACCTCGACCTGCCGTTCATCGAACTCGGCGATTCGGATACGCTCGACCTCGGCGACAAGATCAACATCTTCGGCTATCCCGGCATCGGCGGCGATACGATCACGTTCACCTCCGGCAACGTCAGCGGATTCTCGTCGGAGGGCAAAGTCTCGCGCGGCTGGATCAAGACCGACGCCACGATCGCCGGCGGCAATTCCGGCGGCACCGGCGTCAATGATCAGGCCGAGCTGGTGGGCATCCCGACGCGCGGCGGCTCCGGCAACACCGAGGACGTGGTCGATTGCCGCCCGGTCGCCGACACGAATCAGGACGGCGCGATCGACGAGTCCGACACGTGCGTGCCCATGGGCGGCTTCATCAATTCGCTGCGCCCGGTCAACCTGGCGACGCCGCTGATCGAAGAAGCGATGTCGATGGCCGGCGCCTCGACCGACGAGCCGGCCGCCGAGGAAGGCGTGCTGCTGCGCGGCACGATCGTCGACGCCGCCACCGGCAAGCCGATCGCCGGCGCCGTCTTCATCGTCCTGAACGAAGGTCTCACCTGGGAGACCGCGGAAGGCACGGACGAAGAGATTTACGAACAGGTCGTCACCGATCGCAAAGGCTACTTCGAAACCACGCTGCCGCTGCAGCGCGGCGGCACGTATTCCGTCGGCTATACCGCCAGGAACTACGAGCCGCAGATCGAAGACGGCGTGGAGATCACGGACGAAACCGCCGACGTCGTCGACGTCAAGCTGTCGCTGCAGCGCAAGTAGATCCGCTTCACACGATGACGACGCCCTCCCCCACACCCGGCGCGAGCCCGCTCACGCAGACCGACATCGAAGGCGACCTGCGTGAGCTCGGCGTTGCGCCGGGCATGCGGCTGATCACCCATTCTTCGCTGCGCGCCGTCGGATACGTCGAGGGCGGCGCGACGACGGTCGTGCGCGCGCTGATGAACGTGGTCGGGCCGCGCGGCACGCTGCTCTTCCCGACGTTCAATCACGGCGAGACGTTCGGGCCGGATCTGTCGGTGCCGTTCGATGCGCGCAGCACGCGCACCACGAACGGCGCCATCCCCGAGGCTTTCCGCGGCATGGCGGACGTGCACCGCAGCCTCGATCCGACGCATCCCTTCGCTGCGTGGGGCGCCGACGCCGAATGGTTCGTCACCGAGCACCATCGCACGCTCACGATGGGCGAGCATTCGCCGCTCGGCCGGCTGCTCGCCGCGGGCGGCCACGCCCTGCTGCTCGGCGTCGATTACGACCGCAACACTTTTCATCACGTGGTGGAAACGATGACCGATGCGCCCTGCCTCGGCCGGCGCTGCGAAGCGTATCCGCTGCGCACGGCCGCGGGCCGCGTCGTCGTCGCGCGCACGTGGGGCTGGCGCGCCGGCGTCTGCCCGATCACCGATGAAATGCGCTACGGACGGCTCATGCGCGAGCGCGGCCTCGACCGCCGCGGGACGATCGGCGCGGCGCCCTCGATTCTCTTCGCCCTGCGCGACTGCTTCGACGTCGTTGCCGGGGCGCTGCGCGACGGGCTCGACGGCTTCCCGCCCTGCTCGCGCTGCCCGATCCGGCCGCGCGTCGCGCCGAATACCATCCCCTCCGACTGGGACGACGCGGCCGGCCGGCCGCGCCCGAATTCCGTGTGCTGGACGTACTAGCCTTCCACCAGCGGCTCGAACAGCAGCGTGCCGGCCGTCCAGAACATCACGATGAACGCGATGATCACGCCCACCCACGAGCCGAAGTCGGCGAACGGTGCGGCGTCGACGAACCCGGACGTGGCGATCACCGCGGCCGTCAACAGCGGGAGCGCCAGGGGAAACAACAGGATCGGCAGGAACACTTCGCGCGCCCGCGTGCTGGCCGCCATCGCTGCGATGAGGGTGCCGGCGCCCGAATAGCCGAGGATGCCGAGCACCGTCACCAGCCACACGCCCGGCCGCATCATCGCCTCGTCGAACAGCACCGCCATCACCGGCAGCACCACGAGCGCCACGAGCAGCGTGAACGCCGCGTTCGTGATCGCCTTGCCGAGGAAGATCACCGCACGGTCGCACGGCGCCAGCAGCAGGCCGTCGATGCACTGATTCAGCTGCTCGGACGACATCGAGCGATTCAGCCCGAGGGTGCCGGCGAACACCAGCGTCACCCACAGGATGCCCGGCGCCAGCACGCGGAAGTTCTCGGCGCGCAGGCGCAGGGCGAAGTTGAACATCACCAGCGTCATCACGGCGAACACCAGCATCGCCGTCACCACTTCACGCGTGCGCAGCTCGGTGAGCAGGTCCTTGCGCACCAGCGCCGCGATCGGGCGCAGCCATCCGTCTCGCATGCTCATGCCAGCGCCTCCGCCAGCGCCGCGGCCGTCACCCCGCCGACGATCTCGTGCCCGATTCGGCCGCCGCGAATCACCAGCGCGCGCGTCACGCCGTCCAGCCCGCGGCCGAATTCATGCGTGGTCATCACGATGCCGCGGCCGTCGCCGGCGGCCTCGCGCAGCAGCGCCGACAACGACGTCGCCGAGCTTTGATCGAGGCCGGTGTACGGCTCGTCGAGCAGCAAAAGCGGCGGATCGTGCAGCAGCGCGCGCGCGATCGTCAGGCGCTGAATCATGCCGCGCGAAAATGTGCGCGCCGAATCGTGCGCGCGCGCCCACAGATTCACCCGACGCAGCGACTCTTCGATCGCGCGCGCCGCCGCCTCGCGCTCGACGCCGTGCATCGATGCGTGAAAGGCGAGATTCTCGTGGGCCGTCAGATCGGCGTACACCAGCGAATGATGCGAGACGACGCCGATGCGCGCGCGCGCGCGTTCCGGCTGCTTCACGGCGTCGACGCCGTCCACCACGATCGCCCCGGCGGCCGGGCGGCTGAGCGTGGCCAGCATGCGCAGCAGCGTGGTCTTGCCGGCGCCGTTCGCACCGAGGACCGCGACGAATTCGCCGCGGTCGACGGTGAAGCTCACCCCGCGCAGAATGGGGCGCAGGCCGTAGAACTTGGCGACGCGATCGACGACGAGAAGGTGTGTCATGCGACCGCGACTTTACCCGATGCCGAACGAGTTCGCCGGCGCGCGTCGCTCAGCGCTTGAGCGACACGATCCACGGCGTGGCATCGAACATCCAGAACCCGACCGGCATCAGGATGATCGAAATGCACGCGACATAGGCCAGCGACAGCCAGATGGCGCTCGCCCACCAGCCGACCAGCACGAACCACAGCGCGCGCCATACGAATCCCGCCTGCCGCTGCTCGTACACGCGCCCGCCGCGCACTTCGACTGCGCGCCTGCCGCGCAGCGCCATCACCTGCGGCACCTGGTTCAGCATCGCCGCGCCGAGCGGTGCGCCGATGATCGAGGCCAGCAGCACCCACGCCACCATCACCCAGATCGCGCCGAACCACGAGCCGATGAAAATGAACCACAGTATTTGAATCAGGCAGCCGGGACGGCGCGTCTCCACCGTCGTTGCGATCACCGGACGCCCGGAATTTCCCGTCGAAAGATCGTTCATCGTCGTTCTCCTCTCTGCACGCCCACCGGTGTCCACCACCGAGCATCGCGCGCGAAGCAACGAGTATGCACGAATGACGTCGCGCTTCCCGACATGCGGCTGACGCGCCGCCGCCCGCTCGCTACCAGGCGCCGAAGATCACGCACACCGGCTTCGACGCCTCGAGGCGGCTCGCCACCGCGCCGGGCAAGCCGGTCACAGCGTTGCGCGGAAGCAGGCAGACGTCGTTGGTGTGCTGATTGGCGACGACCAGGTGCGATTCATCCGGAGTGAGGCCGAAGTTGCGCGGCCACTTCCCGCCGGTGGACGTGCAGCCGAGCAGGCGCAGCGTGCCGGAATCGGCGTCCACGGCGAACGTCGCGATGCTGTCGTGCCCGCGATTCGAACCGTACACGAAACGCCCGTCGCGCGAGACATGGATGTCGGCGCAGTAGCTGGTCTCGGCGTAGCCTTCCGGCAGCGTCGAGATCACCTGCAGTTCGCGCATCCCACCGTCGCGGTCGACGGCGAACACCGAAACGGTGTTGTCGAGCTCGTTGATGACGTAAGCGGTGCGGCCGTTCGGATGCCAGCGCATGTGGCGCGGCCCGGCGCCGGGATGCGTGCGCACAGCCCCGAGCAGGCGCAGCCGCCCGGCATCCAGGTCCAAGCCGTAGATCATCAGCTTGTCCATGCCGAGGTCGCAGACGTACAGTCGTCGATTGGTCGGATCGACCGACACCTGATGCGCATACGGCTTGCTTTGCCGATCACTGTTCACGCTGGAGCCGGCATGCTGCACGAAATCGCAGCGCGGGCCGACGGAGCCGTCCGGCAGGATGGGATACATCGCCACCGAGCCGCCGGAGTAGTTGGCCACGAACACGTAGCGGCCGCTGCGATCGACGACCACGCTGCACGGCGCGCCGCCGCCCGTCGGCTGCGCGCCGAGGAAAGACAGCGAAGCCGCGGCGGAGTCGAAGTGCAGCGCGCTGAGTGCGCCCTGTCGTGCGCCGGCGTAGTCTTCGATCTCGTTCGTGGCGTACAGCACCGGCAGCGTCGGGTGCAGCGCCAGAAACGAAGGATTGGCCAGGCCGGCGAAGCTGCCGGCCCGGTTCAACGCATGACGAGCGTCGTTGTAGCGAAACACGAGGATGCCGGCCTCTCCGGCACCCGCGTAGCCGCTGACGAACGCGAAATGAGCGAGTGGATTGGTCGTCTCAGCCACGAATTACTCCTGCCCCTCGGCCTTCTCGGCATCCGAGATCAGCTCTTCCAGCGACGGCAGCTGCTCCTCGGCGATGCGCTCGCCTTCGGCCATGCCCAGCAGCATCTTCTCGGCGCGGATCGTCTGCGCCGACTTCTCGGGCGCCTCGGCCGTGGCCAGGATCACGCCCTCGTAGTTGTCCGACGTGCCGGCGCGGAAGCCGGTGCCCGCCGGAATCAGCTTGCCGAGGATGACGTTTTCCTTCAGGCCGACGAGGTCGTCGCGCCGTCCTTCGATCGCCGCCTGCGCCAGCACCTTGATCGTGTGCTGGAACGAAGACGCCGACAGGAACGACTCGGTGGCCAGCGCCGCCTTCGAAATGCCCAGCAACACCGGCACGCCGGTAGCCTGCTTCTTCGATTCGGCCGTCAGCTTCTCGTTCACGCGCCCGAGCTCCAGCCGGTTGACCATGTCACCCGGCAGGTAGTGCGAATCGCCCGGCGCCGTGATCTGCACGCGGTTGGTCATCTTGCGCACCACGATCTCGAAGTGCTTGTCGCTGATGTTCACGCCCTGCGAGCGGTACACCTTCTGCACTTCCGACAGCAGGTACACCTGCGCCGCCTCGCGGCCGAGCACCTTCATCAGCATGTGCGGATTCTTCGTGCCTTCCGTCATCGGGTCGCCGGCGCGCACCTCGGATCCCTCACCGACCAGCATGCGCGCCGCCGGCGGAATCTCGTACTCCACCTCTTCCTTCTTGTCGTAGGCGATGGTGATCGTCATGCCGTCGCGCACCACGCGGCCACCGTGCTCCGCGCGCATCTCCTGCTCGCCGCGCACGGCGATGACGGCCTTGTCCTTGATTTCCTGGCCGTCGTCGACCTTGAGCGACCAGTTGCCGGGGATGTTGTACACATCGCGCTGCAGCGTGCTGTTCGTGATCTGCACGCGCCGCACGCCACCCTCGATCTTCTCGATGTGCACGCGGCCGGCGATGTCCGCCATCAGCGCTTCCGCCTTGGGCTTCTTGCGCGCCTCGAGCAGCTCTTCCACGCGCGGCAGACCCTGCGTGATGTCCGAACCCGCCGCCACGCCGCCGGTGTGGAACGTGCGCAGCGTCAGCTGCGTGCCCGGCTCGCCGATCGACTGCGCCGCGATGATGCCCACCGCCGCGCCGATCGAAACCAGCTTGCCGCGGCCCAGGTCACGTCCGTAGCAGCACTGGCAGATGCCGCTCTCCAGATCGCACGTCAGCGGCGAGCGCACGTGGATCTCGGTCAGCTTGGCCTTGTCCACCAGCTCGAAGTTCGCGTCGTCGATCATCTCGTTGCGCGCGATCAGCACCTCACCCGTCTTCGGGTGCACGATGTCCGATGCCGCCGTGCGGCCCACCGCGCGATCCTTGATCGTCTGCTTGCCCACATCGTCCGTCGCGCGCAGCCACACGCCCGCCGTCGTGCCGCAGTCGTACGTATTCACGATCACGTCCTGCGTCACGTCGACCAAGCGGCGCGTCAGATAGCCGGCGTCCGCCGTGCGCATCGCCGTGTCCGCCAGACCCTTGCGCTGGCCGTGCGTCGAGATGAAGAACTCGATCGCGTCGAGGCCTTCGCGGAAATTCGACTTGATCGGCAG
>JBIIIA010000202.1:0-6095 GCA_044235195.1 Thermoflexales bacterium | reverse complement strand
GAGGAGGGAGGGGCCGGTGTCGAGGCTCCAGGAGGGGGACTGGGCGGGGATGGCGAGGGTGAGGGGGAGATGTTTGGCGAGGGCGCGCGCGATGTGGGAATAGCGGATGCCGGGGCCGGCCATGCGATCGCCGATGGTGTCGTGGCTGATCAGGACGATGTCTTGCGTCATATGCGCAGTTCGCCGCTGTGTCGGAAGCATGGTCACGCACACCACGACGCCTCGGCGGACTGCAAGGTATTAGTCGCGCCCGTCATGGCGTACTGCATTCACGTCGCAGGTCGACGGGAGGCGCACAATGCCTAATTCAGCGGGATGAGGGTCGGCGTCGGCTGCGGCGTGGGGCTGGGCTGCGGCGTCGGCGTCGGTGGCATTTCGTAGGCCGGCATGGTGGGCAGGCCGAACAGCGACGTCGGCGTGGGCGGCAGGTTCGGGCTTGGTTCGAGTTCGACGGCGATGGTCGGCATCGGGGCCAGCTCGGTGGTGCTCGACGGGAGCGTGGAGGTGATTTCGCTCGTGGAAATCGGCAGGATGAACGGCGACGTGAGCACGAGCGTTTCGGTCAGCGCCGGGGCGAGGGTGGCGGTGATGGCGAGCGGGCTCGTGATGGCGAGCGTGGTCGTCGGCGCCGCTGCTGCGATGAGTTCGCCGTCGGCATCGACGAAGAGCGTCATCGGGACGAGCTCGTCGGTCAGCACGGATGTCTCATCGAATTCGACGCGCAGGCTGTAGCCGTCGTACCATTTTTGCACGTTGCCCATGCTGTCGACGGCGCGCACGCGGAATTCGTAGGTGCTGCCGGGGCGGCCGACGAAGATCGTCGACGTGACGGCGAGCGCGTCGGTCAGGGTGATCCACGCGGCGTCGTCGACGTTCGTGCGCACCAGCATCGGCACGACGTCGGTGTAGACCACGGTTTCGGTATAGAACACCGGGCGCGTGATTTCCTGATTGCTGTGGACGAGCAGTTCGTAGCCCGCCCGGGCCACTTCGCGTTCGAAGGTGGTGATGGTGTACGCCGTGCGTGCCTGCACGAGTTCGCGCGCCTGCAGGGCGTAGCGCATGTCGCGCATGCTGAGTGTGTCGGTGGCCCACCAGCTGAGCCTGGCGACGGGCGCGTCGCCGAAGCGCGCGTGCAGCGCGCGGTCGAGCACGATGCGGTCGGTCGACCCACTCGGCGTCTCGATGCCGGCGTCGACCACGATCTGCAGCCCGTCAGCGGTGGTGGCGAGGCGGCGGCGCGCGGCGACGAGGGAATTCGGATCGATGCGGCCGACGGGCTGGCGCGCGTCGAGCATCTGCGCCCACGGCGGCTCGCCGTCGTAGAGGATGGCGCGCGGCGCCGAGGCGGCGCTGTTGGCGGCGCCGTCGGTGGCGATCACGTTCCAGAAATAGCGGCCGTCCTGCGGCAGCCGGGTGCGCCATTCGGCGTCGGCGATCCATCCGGACGTAGCGCGGTAGCCGTCGTCGTTCCAGATCGTGGCGAAGAAGCGACGCGGGCGATCGTCGACGCCGCCGTCCGGGTCGCCGCCGTCGGTCCAGCGCAGCGTGACGTCGGGCGTGGTCTGCTGCACGGCCACGTCGTTGAGCACGACCGGGGCGGCGGGCGGCAGGTTGTCGAGGCGCAGGCGAGCGTCGCCGCCGCGCGGGGCGTACTCCACGTCGATGCGGTGCAGGCCGGTCAGCAGCGGCACGATCTTTTCGTGTCGCTGCAGGATGCCGGGTTCGGCCGTCCACGCGTCGATTTCGAGCTTGCCGTCGATCCACAGCCGCACGCGGCCGGAGGCCTCCAGCACGAACGGGTAGTCGCCTTCGGTGAGGGCCATGGTGCGCGACCAGCGCACGGAGAACGCGCCGGCGATGAGGCCGGCGGCCGGCACGGCATCGCCCCACGCGAAATTCACGACCGGCGCGGCGTCGACGGACGAAGCGGGGAGCGCCAGTCGGTCGTTGTCGAAGAACTGACCCACCCACGCCGAGTACATCGAAGGCAGCGGCGCGCCGGCCGGGTATTGTGCGAATTCGAGGTCGTCGACGGTGCGCACGGCTGTCTCGGGCAGGTGCAGCAGGCGCAGGGAGTCGCCGTCCTGCAGGCGGCGCATGCGGCCGTCGATGACGAATCCGAGCGGGCCGTCTTCGCCGCGGCGGAGCACGATCGGCCCGCGATAGAGGAAGCGCACGGCGTCCGCCCACAGGGTGCGCGGCGCGGCGTCGGGGGTGCCGTTGCCGAGGCGCACGACGCCGCCTTCGGTGCGGGTGAAGGGGAAGCGACCGAGCGGGATCCAGTCGGCGCGCGCGTCGTGCTGCGAGCGGCGCACGAAGCTTTCGCCCTCGGCGTGGCGCACGCGGTACGTGACCTGCTGCGACTGCGTGTCGTCGACGTCCTGGCGCGGCAGGTAGGCCTGCACTTCGTACATGCCGTCGTACGGCAGCGCCGGCGTCCATGCGGCGTAGGCGTCCTCGGCGCGCTCGTCGACGGAATCGACGCGGCGCGCGCCGCCGCCGAGGCCGGCGTCGAACGTTTCGCCCCACGCGCCCTGCATGGTGAAGCCGGGGTCGTCGTCGTCGACGAGGACTTCGACGTCGCGCGGCAGGCGCGGGGCGAGGTCGCTCGGGTCGAGCGTGGGTTCGACGGTGATGATGCCGAAGTCGGAATAGCCGACGTTCCACGCGAGCTCGACGTCGGGCTTGCCGGGCAGGTTGGGCCGCACGATGAGGACGCGGCGGCCGTCGGTGGCGTCGTAGCCGACGATGGTGCCGGCGTGGCTGCCCCACGGCGAGCGTCCGAAGGCGCCGATGACCGGGCGGCCGGCGTCGAGTTCGGCGACGATCGCTTCGAACGTGGGCATCGGCACGGCGCGGATGCGGAAGCGGAAGCCGCGCTGGCGCACGAAGAGGTCGAGGCCCTGCGCCACGTCGAATGCTTCGTAGCCGGCTTCGCCGGGGCGTCCGTCGCCGTCGGCGTTGTCGTAGCAGAACAGATTCGGGAAGAGCGCGCGCAGATCGCCGAGCAGCTTCGGGGCGGCGTCGTCCCACAGCGCCGGGTAGCCGCGCTGCGCCCAGTATTCCATCACGGTGGCGGCGGCGACGGGGAAGCAGCCGGGATAGCAGCCGTCGGCGTCGCAGGCGCAGTCCCACAGCGTCGACGAATTCGGCAGGATGGCGTCGGTGACGCCGACGAGCATCAGGCGCCCTTCGCGCTGCGCCGGCCGGCGATCTCTCACGCGCGCATCGACGGGCTGCTGCGGCGCGCGGCGCAGCGCGGCAGAAGCCTGCCAGGCCGTGCCAAGCAGCGCCGCCGTCATCGAGACGATCAGCGCCGCGATCGAGAAAATGCGCCGCGACATGGCGATGAGTATGCCACGAGAGCGACCCTAAAAATAGCCGTATGCAAGATATCCACCGTCCACGTACAGCGACTGACCGGTGATGTACGTGGCGCGCTCGGAGCACAGGAACGAGACGGCGTTGGCCACGTCCTGCACGCTGGCGAGGCGGCCGAGGGGGATGCGGCGCTGGATCGAGGCCACGTCGATGTTGCCCTTCTCGATGTTGGCGCGCGTCATCTCGGTCTCGGTGTGCGAGGGCCCCACGGCGTTGACGCGGATGTTGTGCGTGGCCCATTCGATGGCCAGCGTTTTGACGAGCATGGCCACGCCGGCCTTGGCCGATGCGTACGCCGCGCGGCGCGGGAATGCGGCCTCGGCGTTGATCGAGCTGATCTGCACGATGCTGCCGCCGCGCCCCTGGGCGACCATCGCGCGTCCAGCGGCCTGCGCGGCGAAGAACGCGCCGTTGAGCTGAATCTCGATCATGCGTCGCCATTCCTCCGGCGTGAGTTCGAGCGTGTCCTTGGGCGCGCTGATGCCTGCGCTGTTGACGAGCGCGTCGAACCTGCCGAACGCGTCGAGCGCCGCCTGCACGCCGGCGGCGCAGGTGCTCGGGTCGGTCACGTCGAGCGTGACGCCCACGGCATGTGCGCCGGCCTGTGTGAATTCGCGCGCCGTTTCCTGCGCGGCGTCCCCGCGCAGATCGCCGATGACCACGGCGAATCCGTCGGCGATCAACTGTGCTGCGACGCCTTTGCCGATGCCGCGCGCCGCGCCGGTGAGCAGCGCCACGCGCCTTTCATTGCTGCTGGATTGAGACATGCTGCGAATCATCCGTGAATGCGTCCCGTCGCGCAAGTAGAGGCGACCCGGTGGGTCGCCGGTGGGTCGCCGGTGGGTCTGCCGTCGGTCGTCCGCGGTCTGCCGTCCGCCGTCTGCGGTCGATCGTCACCACAGCCCGAGCGCGCGCCCGCCCATCAGCGCACCGATCAGCAGCGGCTGGTGAATCAGGTACACCGACAGCGAGTGGCGGCCGAGGAAGCGCAGCCACGGAATCGGCGGCGTCATGGAAAAGTCTGGAATGGTGAATCGGCGTTGTCCCTCGGCGTATGCGGTGCGCCCGACGACGACGCCGAGCAGCGCCACGCCGAGCCACGGCGCGAGCGGGTAGTAGTCGACCATGCCGATGCCGCGCGGGTAGATGCCGAACGGGATCAGCCATTCGTGCGCGACGGGCACGGTCGGCGCGTACGAGCCGAAGGCAATCACCGCGGCGGCGACGGCGAGCGTGAGCGGGCGCGGCGCGCGCACGAACGGATACGCCAGCAGCAGCGCGGCTCCGGCGTGGTGCAGGATGCCGAAGCGCACGTAGTCCTGTCCGACGAACAGGTACGTGCCGAGCGAGATCACCATGCCGCAGCCGATGATCGTCAGGCCACGTCGCAGCGTCGCCGGCCACGGCGCACGCCCGCGCTGCAGCGCCTGCACGACGCTGAGCGTGAGCGACAACCCGAGCAGGAAGGTGAACGTGGCGCCGATGCCGCGCGCGAACGCCTGCCAGCCTGCGCCGGGGATGTCCTCGCTCGTCAGGCCGAGGAACCATAGGTCCCACATGAAATGAAAGAAGATCATGGCCACGACGGCGACGCCGCGCAGCGCGTCGATTTCCCACAGGCGATTCGCTCGGGTATGCATGCATGCGACCATACCGCGGTTTCGGCGGACGGACCGCCGACGGCCGACCGCCGTCCGCCGTCCGCGGTCTGCCGTTTGCCATTCGCCTGCAACTGCGGAGAATAGGGCCCGTGTCATCACTTCGCATCATTCACGCGCGCGCGCCGATTCGCATCTGCGACAACGGCGGCTGGACCGATACGTGGTTCGCCGGCCACGGCAGCATCTTCAACATCGCCGTCTCTCCTTGCGCCGAGGTGCATCTGACGGCTTTCCCGCGCGCCGAGCGGGAGCATCGCATCGTCGTGCACGCGGCGAATTACGGCGAGACGTTCGTGTACGACGACTCATGGTCGCACCATCCGCTGCTCGAGGCGGCCATCTCCTCGATTCCGCTGCCGGAGGCGTACGCCGTGCACATCGATTTGCATTGCGATGCGCCGGCCGGGGCCAGCACCGGCACGTCGGCGGCGGTCACGGTGGCGCTGCTGGCTGCGCTCGATATGCTGCGCGGCCGTTCGCTCACGGCGCACGAGCTGGCCTACGCGGCGCAGCGCGTGGAGACCGTGCTGCTCAAGCGACAGTGCGGCATTCAGGACCAGCTCGCAGCGGCGTACGGCGGCGTGAATTTCATCGACATGTACGCGTATCCGCATGCGAGCGTGTCGTCGCTCGATCTGTCGCGCACGATGCTGCGCGAGCTCGAGCGGCGCATGGCGCTGATCTTTCTCGGCCGCACGCACGATTCGTCGCAGGTGCACGAGCAGGTGATTCGTGAACTGGAGGACGCCGGCCCCGACGACCCCCGCATCGAGGCGCTGCGCCGCACCGCGCCTCGTTCGCGCGACGCGTTGTTCGCCGGCGACTTCGTTGCGCTCGGCCGCGCCATGATCGACAACACGGCGGCGCAGGCGAATCTCAACGCCGCGCTCGTCGGCAGCGATGCGCATTGCATCATCGAGATCGCGCGCGCGCACGGGGCGCTGGGCTGGAAGGTCAACGGCGCCGGCGGCGAGGGCGGCTCGGTGTCGATTCTGTGCGGCGCCGATCCCGCCGAGTCGCGCGAACTGCTGCGGCAGATCGCCGCGGCCG
>JBIIIA010000201.1:0-6106 GCA_044235195.1 Thermoflexales bacterium | reverse complement strand
GCATTACCTCGGCGCGCGCCACGAAACCGTCGAGCGCGGCGACGTCCGCAGCCGGCACCTCGGCGCGGTCGCGACAGTTGGCGTGCCGGCGAATCAGCGGGTCGTTCTTCGCGATGTTCGTGAGAATGCTGGTGCCGACGAGGGAAAGAAGGAATGTCTGATTCATAGCGTGAGCGCCGAGATAGTACGGCATTCAGACCATTTCAGAGCTCCGAACATTCGTAGATGTGCGGCAGGATTGTCCGACTTCAATGCTGCCACTGCGCTTCACCGGCCGTTCAGTGAGGATCGAACCGCAGCGGCAGCGCCGTCAATCCACGAACGGAGAAGTTGTCCCGCCAGTCAAGCTGCTCCGTCGCCAGCGTCGCGTTCGGCAGTCCACGCAGCAGCGCAGGAATCGCAGCCTGCATTTCCATGCGCGCCAGCGGTGCGCCGAGACAAAAGTGAATCCCGTGGCCGAAGCCGAGATGTCGATTCTCGCGTCGGAAGAAATCCAATCGATCAGGCTGTGCGTAACGCCGTTCATCGCGATTCGCTGAGCCCATCAGCAGCATGACGAACTGCCCGCGACATATGCGGCGCCCGTGCCATTCGATATCTTCGCCGGCCATTCGTCCCGTGAACTGCACGGAACTGTCGTAGCGCAGCAACTCCTCGACGGCCGGCCCGAGGAGGTCCGTCTGCTCGAGTAGCAATCGTCGCTGATCGGGATGCTGCAGCAATGCCAGCATGCCATTGCCGATCAGGCTGGACGTCGTCTCGAAACCGGCCGCCAGCAACAGCACGCAGTTGGCCAGCAGTTCAGCGCGGCTGAGACGATCGCCCTGCAGTTCCACCTGCACCAGATCGGAGAGCAGACACGGTTCGGGTGCGGCGCGCAGTTCCTCGAGACGCTGCTCGAAGTACGCGAACATCTCACGCACGCTGCGCACACAGCGATCGTTTTCAGCAGCAGTGGTGTTGACCTTGCCAGTGAACGTGCCGAAGTCCTGCGTCCAGCGCAGAAACTGCGTGCGATCGTCACGTCGCACGCCGAGCATGGCGCTGATGACGAACATCGGCAGCGGGACGGCGAATTCGGCGATGAGATCACACCTGCCGTTTCGGCAGATCGGATCGAGAAGCTCGGCCACAAGCGCATCGATCTGTTCGTGCATCCGCACCAGCGACCGCGGCGTGAACGCCTTCTGCATGAGCGCGCGCAGCCGTGAATGCTTCGGCGGATCGCAGAAGAGCGTCATGTCGGCGATGGCGTCATAGACGAAACCAAGATCCTCGTCGCCGCGCTCCTTCAGATTTGCAAGCGCATCGTCCCGCGTGCTGAGCAGGCGCGAATCGTGCAGTGCCTGCGCCACATCGTCATAGCGCGAGAGAAGCCAGAAATCGTGCTCGACATCGAAATACACCGGCTGCTCACGCCGCAGCCACGCGTAGAACGGATAGGGATCTTCGCGCATGGCCGGTGTGAAGAGATGCATGCCGGCGACGATAGCACAGCGGTCGACGAGGACGCATTTCTTCACACCAGCCACGACGAAGGCACACTGCTTCGACGCTCAGCACTCGGACGGCGCCGACAAAATGCGCTGTGCGAACGTGCCGTCGCTCACCGTCAGCTCCACTACGTCCTGTGCGCTGCGATACAGCAGCACGTTCTCGCGCTTCTCGTCGACCCGGCGCAGGAATTCGTCGTGGTCGACGAGCCGATCCCCGTCTCGTCGCGCCCGCCATGCAGTCTCCAGCGGGTCGTCTCGCCCCGGCATCGACCGGGTGAAGGTGCTCGCCTGCTGGCTGCGTTCCTCGGTCATGCTTTGCGCGGACCAGTGCCGGCGATGCCATCGGATGCAGATGCTCGACCGGCCCTCGACGGCAGCAGCGAGCATGCTGACGATCTTCTGCATCGAATCGGAGAGCGAGTGCATCCGCGGCATCATCGAAAGCGGATCCTTCTTCGTCGGCGGATCCAGCGGCAGATCGAGATCGGCAGCGCTCGGCGCAGAGCGAACGAAGATCGACGGGTCGTCGCCAGAGGCACCCGCCTCGCGCGCCGCGGCATCCTCGTCGAGCCAGGCAGCCGGGCGAACGATGCTGCCGCTCGGAAGAACATTGAACGGCGCCGCGACATAGTCGCCGGTCGTGAGCACGCGTCCGGCCGGCGCAGATCCGTACAGCTGATGAACGCCCTCGGCCAGCGGCTGTTCGAGGAAGTAATAGACGTGCCGGGCGTTGCCGCATTTCGTCTCGAACGTAGCAGCCCAGGGGCGTGCGGACGCCCACTCCATGTATTGCGCGTGATCGGTGAACTCGGCCACATGCAGATTCCTGCTGCGCGCACCGCAGAGCACGCCGTAGTTCAGGCCGCGATTGACGATGCACTCGATCAGAAATCTGTCGCTCGGCATCGAGTCGCGCTGCCACCAGCGATACACCGGCGCGGTTTGATAAGCGCGCATCGGGAACCCGATGATGCCGGCGCGAGACAGCCTGCGTGCGTAGTCCAGGCGCGCCTGGCGCACGGCGATGCTGTTGCGCGCGTGCAGCCGTTCGACGCTCCGGCAGATCGAGTGCAGCATCGCCGTGGCGTCGCGAGAGTCGTCGCCGAGGCCCGAGTTCCGATCGCGTTCGTCGTCGTTGTCGTGCATGAAACTCCTTCGCGGGAGCCGAATGATCCCCCGCGCATCCAGCGGCGAACATTGTGACGAAGACGCCGCCGTTCAGCACGACGGATGAACTACGAACGGACGACGGAATCCGAACGTGGGCAGCGATACGGATGCACTCGATGCAGACACGCTGAGTGCTGCTAGGATTCTCCACGCAATTGCGTCGTCTCGACGATCGTTCCGTGATCCTCGAAACGCGGCGTCGAATACGCTCTGCGATCGGACGAAACCATAGAGTGTGCGGGTTCGGCCTGCGCAATCGAGTCGGCGGTATTGGTGTCGTGGGTAATGCCGGCAGTTTGTACGCGGCGCAGCATTTTGACCAGCATAGAGCAAAACATGTTCCGGGCCGAATAAAGCCCGAATAAGGGGACATCGCTGCGCGGCGATGCTGTTGCGTGCATGCGGCGGAGGCATCACTCGACGACGTCGCGAAACGCCGCCGGCACGTACACCTTCCGCCAGTCCGTCGGCGCAGCGACATCGACGGGCTGCAGGGCATTCACGTTGTCGGCGCTGCCGAGCTGTCCATAGCCGTTCCAGCCCCAGCAGCGCACGGTGCCGGCGCTGGTCAGCGCACAGGAGTGGTTCGCGCCGGCGGTCACGTCGACGACGCCGGCCTGCATACCGATCACGGCGACCGGTTCATTCGACGAAGCAGTCGTCCCATTGCCGAGCTGTCCGGACAGGTTGGCACCCCAGCATTTCACCGCACCCTGAACCACCGCACAAGTGTGGCTGGCACCGGCATCGATGCGCGTCGCCCCGACGGCGATGCCGGTCACAGCGTCCGCCGTGGCCTTGCCGTTGTTCTCTCCGTTTCCGAGCTGGCCCGCAAAGTTCATGCCCCAGCAGAACGCGGCGCCGGCGCTGGACAATGCACACGTGTGCAGATCACCGGCCGTCACCGCAAGCGCGTCGCTGCTGAAGCCGGACACCGGCGTCGGCGAAGTTGTGCTCACCGTAGTGTTGTTTCCGAGCTGGCCGAAGTTGTTCCGCCCCCAGCACAATACGGCGTCGGCCGCCGTGACCGCGCAGGTGTGGCCCCCGCCGCCGGCCAGCATTTTCGTGGTACTGATGATGCCGATCACCGCACTGGGCGTCGGGGAATCGTCGGTCGTGCCATCGCCGAGCTGTCCGGAGTCGTTGCGCCCCCAGCATCGGCCGCCATCGTAGACAACGCTGCAGCCGTGCAGCTTGCCGGCGCCGAGTTTCAAAGCAGCGATGTACGAGAGCGTCAGCGGGGTCGGCGAACTGAGCGCCGCACCTGCGCCGAGCTGCCCGAATTGGTTCGAGCCCCAGCACCGCGTGCCGGACAGCTTGCCCGATCGGTAGGTCACGCACGTGTGCACGCCGCCGCTCGAAAGCGCAGAGAGAGTAGGCTGCAGTTGAGTGACTGCCATCGGCGCGTTCACATCGACGAAGGTGCCGTTGCCGAGTTGGCCTTTGTCGTTCAGCCCCCAGCATGCTGCGCCGCCGCCGAAGCGCAGCCCGCAGGTGTGATTGTCCCCGGCCGAGATCACAGCAAAACCGGTGGCATAGCCTTGCACCTGAACCGGCGCACTGGCATCGGCCTGCGTGCCATCGCCCAGCTGTCCGTAGTCGTTGTCGCCCCAGCACTTCACCGAGCTGTCGGTCATGCGTGCACAGGCGTGCCGTCCGCCGACAGCGACGGCAGCGACGCCTTCGTGCAGCCACAGCACATGCACGGGCACGCTCGAGTCCGTCAGTTCACCATTGCCGAGCTGACCGTCGTCGTTGTTCCCCCAGCACTGGAGCGGGCCGTCGGCCTGCGCTGCGCACGACTGCGCGCCGCCAGCGGCGAAAACAGAAGCCGTGAGGAGGCCCGACGGCGCAACCGGCGCTGCGCTGTCGAGGTTGGCGCCATTGCCCAGCTGGCCATCGGAATTTCGCCCCCAGCACACCAGCGCACCGACGAGGCTGCGCGCACATGTATGCAGCCGACCACTCGTGAGCGCCTGCCCGGACACTCCGCTGAGCAGCCGCGGCTTAAACGCCGGCAGGCCGGTGTCGTCGCCGAGCTGTCGATAGGCATTGTTGCCCCAGCAATAGATCGATCCGACAAACTGCGCCAGGCAGGTATGCCGCGCCCCGGCCGACATCGAACGACCTGTGTTCTGCAGGTCAGCCACGGAAACCGGAATCAGCCGATCGGTCGTCGTGCCGTCGCCGAGCTGGCCATAGGCGTTGTCGCCCCAGCAGGTCGCCTCGCCGAATTTCTGACCGCCGGACACGTCGAGTGCACACGTGTGCGCCTCGCCGGCTGCGATCATGAACACAGAGGTCAGGAGTGCGACGGTGACCGGCGTCGGCGAATTGCCGACGCTGCCGTTGCCGAGCTGTCCGTCGGAATTTCTGCCCCAGCACTGCACCGTGCTATTCGCAGTGATGGCGCAGCTATGGCTGCTGCCCAGTGCAATTTTCTTGACGCCGGACGTCAGCCCGGCCACTTGCACCGGTATGCGGGACGATGCATTCGTGCCGTTGCCGAGCTGGCCGAACTGATTGCGCCCCCAGCATTTCACCGCACCGGAGGAGGTGAGCAGGCAGCTGTGTTCGCTGCCGGCAGCGACGGACACGGCGTCGGCCACTTCGGTGAAAACCGCTCCAGCAGCGATCGCGGCGCTGTCGAGCGGCGACGCCGACGAAGAGACATCGGCCACGGCCGGCTCGACCGGCACCCCTTGCGCAGCCGCCGGGAATGGCCGCGCTGCAGCGGCGAAGAGCACCGGCAGCATCATGGCCAGCGCCGCGCACACGAACCGAAACACACGTCGACCAAACGCGAATGAAGTGGGTTGTGACATAGGAGGATCAGGCGCGCAGACCGCACCGAATCGGCGAACGCATTGCCGCAGTCCCGGGACGAGACCGGTTCACGGCGACGCTCGAAAATGTAGCATTTTCCGCGTCAGGCACAACCGTTCCACGCGTTCTTCGCGGTCATGCTTACCCATATGACCAGGCACGCGTCATTTCGTGCGCCCGGCACGCCCAGGGCTCGATCCCTCACAAGGGGACATCACTGCGCGGCGTTTACGCGATTTCGCGAGCCAGTCGAGCGGCGATCGAGCAGGGAAAACGCAGGAAATGCTGCATGTTCACGAGGGATGGGCGGCGTTTTGCGTGACGACGGGGAAATAACGTGCCGGCGCACCCGGGCCTTTCGCCCTGGCGGGCGACGGCCCGGGCTGGGGAAGCGTCGCGCCTCCGGCGCTCACGGCGGGTGGTGCGCGTCTATCGATAGGGATCGAGGGCACGTGAGAGCAGATTTCCCTTGTTTTTCTGCGTCGCGCATGGGCTGCTGCGTTCAGAGAGCGCCGGAGGCGCGACGCTTCCCCAGCCCGGGGCAGCGCCCCGGGCACGCGGCGACGCACGAAACGACGACGCAAACATGGCAAACGATGTCCCCTTGTGAGGGG
>JBIIIA010000200.1:0-6152 GCA_044235195.1 Thermoflexales bacterium | reverse complement strand
TACCGCGCCGAAATCGAGGTGTGCTGGCTGCCGGACGTCGACGAAGCGGCGCTCGTCGATCGTCTGCACGAGCTCAAGCGCGAACGCGCCGGTGCGCTCGTCGCCGGCGCGCAGTCGCCGTTCGCCGGCATCCCGGCGCGCCTGTGGCAGCGGCTGTGCGAGGCCGCCGGCGTGTTCGCCGAACAGCGCTGGGCCAAGCTCCCGAAGGCCGACCTGCTGCGCCTCATCGATCAGCTGCTGCGCGGCCGCTTCGCCGTGCACGGCAAAGGCGAATTCAAAGACGAGTTCGTCACCGCCGGCGGCGTGTCGCTCGACGAGGTGAATTTCAAGACCATGGAAAGCCGCAAGGTTCCCGGCCTCTTCTTCGCCGGCGAAACGCTGGACATCGACGGCGTCACCGGCGGCTTCAATTTCCAGGCGGCGTGGACCACGTCGTGGATCGCCGGGCACGCCATGGCGGATGCACTGCGACGCTAGCCGAGCCGTCCCCAGACAGACACAATGCCGCGCATGGTGGCAGCTAGCAGCCTGGAAAAACGCATGTCGTACCCGAAGCGCCTGCGGCCATACCAACGCAACACCCAATATAGACCGGTAACGCGCATCAAAAACTCGATCGCACGCCACGACACCTTGGCGCCGTCGACCAACACCACTTCCACGTCGCGGCCAACATGCGCAACTTCAGAAAACGAGCTGAGCGGCGTACCCACGAAACTGTCCGTCGCACGCAACAGCCACAGATCCACCAATGCCCATTTGGCATTGCGCACGAATCCCGTCTCGTCTCGACGCGGCGACGTCCAAACGACGCGATCTCCGTAACGGCGCCGAAATTTCTCCCGCACCCCTTCGTAGCGAGTGGACTTCTTTCCATTGGCGAAAGCATCACCGTCGTCGGTGCACAGGAAGATGCCTGACTCAGGATGCATGTTCAGCAGCCGATCCACTTCGATCATCGCGTTCTGCGTATTGTTCGACGACTCAGGGGCGTAAAAATGAAAATCGCCGCGTCGCAGATGCACACCGATCATCCTGGTGCGAAACAAAGTGCGACGAAACTCATCGATTTCGTGCTGGATCGAAGCGACTGGTTTCAACTCACCGAGAATTTCCAGTGCGCGGGCATACGCTGCACGATGACTCACCCACAGGACAGGTTGCAGCAGCCATCTCGGCGCCGTCACGTACAAATCATCTTCCTGTTCGGCAAGCAGATCGAGCGACTCCACCTGCATTACGGTGCGGTACTCACGCACGGAAGCCACACCTGAAAATGTGAAAGAGTCGCTGTCCTCCACCAGAAAATCGTTCGTAAACAGTTCCTGAAAAGTCGCCGGACACGGCAGCGTCTTCGGCCACAACATGCGAAAGCGACGCCCTGTCGCTTCGGCAATCGCAATGCCGGACACCAGCACTTGAAGTCGATTGCACAAACCGCTGCCGCATAGAACTGTAAGTGTTCGCATTTCGGGATTGAATTCCAGGCACTAACTGATCACCCGATACGCCACGAACGCCACGCCCCAGCCGACGACGAAGCTGTAGAGCATGAACGTGTTCGCAAAGCGCGCGCCCAGCTCTTTTCTCATCACGCCGTACACCGCCAGGCACGAGTTGTACAAGAGCAGCAGCAGCATGAACGACAGCGCCGAGGCCGGGGTGAACGTCTGCGCCACCGCCGTGCGCAGCGCGCTGTCACCGATCTCGCCGACGTCGAACGTCTGCATGCGCGGGTCGATCAGCGCCTGCCCGCTGCGCAGCACCGTCTCGCCGAGCGCGCGGATCTGCTCGACGGCGCCGGCCGCCGCATCGACGGGTGCTTGCGGCGCGGCGTCCTCGGCAGCGTAAATCGTGGCCATGAAGCTGAGCGCGACCTCGCGCGCCAGAAACGCCGGGATCAGCGACGTCGTCGCCCGCCAGTCGTTCAGACCGATCGGCGCGAAGACCGGCGTCACCGCCTTGCCGATCCACGCCACCACGCTGTCCTGCGGCTTCGCGCCGAACGGCACGTGCACCAGCAGCCATACCGCCACCGACACGCCGAAGATCGTCGTCCCGGCGCGCGTGAGGAATTCCTTCACGTGGCTCCACACGATCACGCCCACCGTGTGCAGGCGCGGCAGGCGATACGGCGGCAGCTCCATCACCAGCAGCGCCGGATCGGCGCGGAACATGCGCTTCTGCACGAAGAACGACGTCGCCACCGCGACGACGACGCCGAGCACATACAGCCCCATGATCACCAGCGCCGGGTTCGGAAAAAACAACGCCGCGAAAAACGAGAACACCACCAGCCGCGCCGGGCACGAAATAAACGGGATCATCAGCGCCACCAGCATCTTGTCGCGCCGGCTCTCGAGCGTGCGCATGGCCATGATCGCCGGCACGTTGCAGCCCAGCCCGAGCAGCAGCGGGATGATCGCCTTGCCGTTCAGCCCGAGCACACCCATGAAGCGATCGAGCAGAAAAGGCAGGCGCGCCATGTAGCCGCTCATGCCCAGCAGCGTCAGGAAGAAATACATCACCGCGATCAGCGGCAGAAAGGTCAGCACGAAGGCGAAGCCGCCCAGCACCGCCTCGCCGACGAAGTGGCCGACGAGCGCCGGCGCGCCGATGCCGTTCAGCACCTGCATCGCCAGCGGCGCGAGGTAGCCGGTGAACAGCCCGTCCAGCCAGTCCATGTACGGCGCGGAGAAGTCGAACGAAATCTTGAAGAAGACGTACAGCACCGCGAGATAGATCAGCAGCCCGAAGATCGGGTGCAGCAGCACGCGATCGAGCGCGCGCGTCACGTGCGCGGCGCGGCCGGGCATCGCTTCGCGCCGGGCCACGCGGCGAAAAATCTCCGCGGCGAAGTCGCGGCGCGCCGCGCGGCGCATTTCGTCATCGGCGGATTCCCCGCCCATGCGCTTCGGCGCATGCCCGCCCGCGCGCGCCGCCATCAGCGCCGGAAGCAGATCGCGCACGCCCGCTCCCGTTCGCCCGATCGTCGGCAGCGCCCGCACACCGAGCATCTCGCCCAGCGCGCCGGCGTCCACGCGCAGCCCAGCCGCGCGCGCTTCGTCCGCCATGTTCAACGCCACCACCATCGGCACGCCGAACTCGGCCAGCTCCAGCGTCAGATTCAAATTGCGCTGCAGGTTCGGCGTCTCCACCACGTTCAAGATCACGTCGGGGCGCTCGTTCACCAGAAAATCGCGCGCCACGCGCTCGTCGTCGCTGACCGGCTCGAGCGTGTAAATCCCCGGCAGATCGACGAATCGCAGACGCACGCCGTCGTATACCAGCGCGCCTTCTTTTTTCTCGACCGTCACGCCCGGCCAGTTGCCGACGGTGAAATTCGTGCCGACCAGCGCGTTGAGAATCGTGGTCTTGCCGGTGTTGGGGTTGCCGGCGATGGCGACGACCAGTACGTCGCCGGCCGCATGCACGCTCGTCATTCCACTTCCACGACGCACGCGAAATCACTGCTGACCGCCAGCTGCACCGCGCCGACCTGCACGAGAAGCAGGCGTCCGTTGCGCCGCAGCACTTCCACGCACGATCCGACGTGCAGCCCCATCGCCTCCGTGCGCACCATCAGCGCCGTGCTGTCCGCCCCGATCGGGTGAATCGCCGCCACCACCGCCGGCCGGCCGATCGGCAATTCCGTCAACGTTCGCGTGTCAAGCATGCGTAGCATTATGCAAACGCGCCCACCGTCCGCAATTGACGATGGGCGCGCCCCGATTGCATCGCCGCCAAATCGGAATTTGACGGCGGTCACATTTCGAATGGCGACTCAGCCCGGAATACACGGATGAGCACTTAGTACTTCACGTCGATCTGCTTGCGCTCCTTGGCGCTCTGCAGAACCGCGTCGCAGATCACCGCGTTGCGATAGCCGTCCTCGAAGTCGGCGCCGTACGGCTTGATCGCCGCCGGCGTCTTGTTCACGACCGCTTCCAGCATGTGGTGCAGCTCGTGCACGAACGTGTGCTCCCAGCCGATGATGTGTCCCTGCGGCCACCAGTTCTTCCAGAAGGGGTGGTAGCTCTCGCTCACCAGCACCTTCGTGAAGCCCTGCACGTTCTTGTCCTGGTCCTTCATGTACACCTCGAGGTTGTTCATGTCCTCCAGGTTGAAGCGGATCGAACCGTGCTCGGCGTTGATCTCGAAGGTGTTGTGGTTCTTGCGGCCGGGGGCGAAGCGCGTCGCTTCGAGCGTGCCCATTGCGCCGTTCTTGTACTCCACCACCGCCTCGAAGCAGTCGTCGACGGTGACCTTCTCCTTCTTGCCCGAAGCGCCGGCGCGCTCGGTGATGAACGTGCCGGTGCGCGCCATCAGGCTCTTCGGCTCGCCGACGAGGAAGCGCGCCAGGTCGATGATGTGCGAGCCCAGGTCGCCCAGCGTGCCGCTGCCGGCGATCTTCTTGTCCAGGCGCCAGACCATCGGGAAGTCGGCGTCGGCGATCCACTCCTGCAGGTACTGCGCGCGGAAGTGATAAATCCGCCCGAGCTTGCCTGTGTCGATCAGATCCTTGACCAGGCGAATCGCCGGCACGAAGCGGTAGTTGAAGGCCGTCATGTGCACGATCTTGGCCTTCTTGGCCGCCTGCCACATGTCGTAGCACTCCTCGGCCGTGCGGCCGAGCGGCTTCTCCGAGATGATGTGCTTGCCGGCCTTGGCCGCCGCCAGGTTCGGCTCGAGGTGCAGATTGTTCGGGCCGCTGTTGTCCAGCACCTGCACGTCCGGATCATCGATGAGATCCTGCCAGCGCGTGTACGACTTGGCATAGCCGTAGCGCTTGGCCGCCTCGGCCACCGCGTCGGCGTTGCGGCCGGCGATCGCCGCCAGCTTCGGAATCGCCACCGGCGGATACATCATGTACGGGATCTTCTTGAGCGCGTTCGTGTGCGCCTTGCCCATGAACGCGTACCCCAGCATCCCGATTCCCACCTCGGGCGCCTCGCCGGTCGCCTTGGGGCCGGCCATCGCTACGAATCCAACTTCGTCGGACATTGTTCTCCTTTTGGACGACGGCCGACGGCCGACGGCGGTCTGCCGTCTGCTGTCTGCTGTCTGTCGTCGAAACTACTTCTTCTTCTCGAACGCGGCGTCGAACGCCACGTTGCTGGTCTTGAAATCGAGGCGCTTGACGAACGCCGCCGACTCGGTCGCGCCGTGCTCGCGGTCCATGCCGGAGTCCTCCCATTCGACCGAGAGCGGGCCGGTGTAGCCGATCTCGTTGAGCGCGCGGATGATCTCCTCGAACTGGATGCTGCCGCGGCCGGGCGAGCGGAAGTCCCACGCGCGGCGCGAATCGCCGAAGTTGGTGTGGCCGCCGAAGACGCCGGCTTCCTTGGGCACCGGGCTCCACCACACGTCCTTGACGTGCATGTGATAAATGCGATCGCGGAAGCGGCGGATGAACGCCACGTAGTCGACGTTCTGGTAGCCGAAGTGGCTCGGGTCGTAGTTGAAGCCGAATTCCTTGCGGCCCTTCAGCGCGGCGATCGCGCGCTCGGCGCTGGCGATGTCGAACGCGATCTCCGTCGGATGCGCCTCGAGCGCGAAGCGAATCTTCTGTTCCTTGAACACGTCGAGGATCGGATTAAAACGGTCAGCGAATTCCCGGAAGCCGGCGTCGATCATGTCCGGCGTCACCGGCGGGAACGAATACAGCAGATGCCAGATCGAGCTGCCGGTGAAGCCGTTGACCACCTTCACGCCGAACAGCTTCGCCGCGCGCGCGGTGTCGGCGATCTCCTCGGCCGCGCGCTGATTCACGCCGGCCGGCTTGCCGTCGCCCCAGATGCGCGGAGAAAGAATCGCCTTGTGGCGCTCGTCGATGCGGTCGCACACCGCCTGGCCGACCAGGTGGTTGCTGATTGCCAGGCACTTCATGCCGTGCTGCTCGAGGAAGTCGCGCTTCTCGCGCACGTACTTGTCGCTGCTGAGCGCCTTGTCGACCTCGAAGTGGTCGCCCCAGCACGCCAGCTCCACGCCGTCGTAGCCGAAGCTCTTCGCCTTCTGCACGATGACCTCGAAGGGCAGGTCCGCCCACTGGCCGGTAAACAACGTCACGGGTCTTGCCATTTGTTTTTCTCCTGGTTCGCAACGACTCAGGCCGTGGTCCATGTTTTCTACGAAACGCGCCGCTCATTCCC
>JBIIIA010000199.1:0-6153 GCA_044235195.1 Thermoflexales bacterium | reverse complement strand
ACATGCATCTGGCGGACAACAACCGCATGCTGCCGGGATGCGGGCACATCGCGTTCGATGCGGTGCTGGCTGCGCTGTGCGACATCGAGTACGACGGCTGGCTGAGCTTCGAATGCGCTGCGCCGGGCGAGTTCACGGCGGCGGTGCGCAAATGTACGGCGTGGCTGCGCGCCGGCGCATCGGAAGAATCGCGGCGCTGGGCGGACGAGACGCCGGGGAGCACTGCATCATGAATCAGTTCGATCCATTGGATCCGGCGCAGCTGGTCGATCCGTACCCGGCGTATGCGCGCTATCGCGAACATGACCCGGTGCATTTCGGCGCGCCCGGGGAGGAATCATCCGACGGCACGTGGTACGTCTTCGGCTTCGACGACGTCGTCGCCGTGCTGCAGGATCGCCGCTTCGGGCGCGAAGTGTGGCGGCTGAAGCCGCAGCCGCCGCCGGCGTATCCGGCGCTGGCCGAGATGGCCTCGAAGTGGATGTTCTTTCGCGACCCGCCCGAGCACACGCGCCTGCGCACGCTGGTGGCCAAGGCGTTCACGCCGCGCGTGGCGGAGAGCATGCGGCCGCGTGTGCGATGGCAGGCCGATCGCCTGCTGGAGACGCTGCGGCGCGACGGCCGCATCGATGTGATCGCCGACTACGCGCGCCTGCTGCCGACGATGATCATCGCCGAGGTCGTCGGCGCGCCGCCGGAGGAGTGCGAATTATTTCTGCCGTGGTCGATCGCGCTCGCGGCGACGCTGGAGTTTCGGCAGACCGACGAAGTGCGCCGCAAGGGGCAGGAGGCGGTCGGTGAGCTGATCGCGTATCTGCGCGATCTGGCTGCAAAGCGCCGCAGCCATCCGCAGGATGATCTGCTGAGCGCGCTGCTGCGAGTTGAGGACGGCCGCGCGCAGTTGAGTGAGGACGAAGTGATCGCGTCGATCATGCTGCTGCTTACGGCCGGCAACGATCCTACGCAGCATCTGATCGGCAACGGCGTGCTGGCGCTGCTGCGGCAGCCGGCGGCGCTGCGCGAGCTGCGCGAGACGCCGGCGCTGATCGACGCCGCATCGGACGAGCTGCTGCGCTACGACAGCTCGGTGCAGGCGACGTTTCGCTATGCGCTGGAGGATGTCGAACTGCGCGGCCGGCGCATCGCTGCCGGCCAGCACGTGGCCGCCGTGTTCGGCTCGGCGCTGCGCGACCCGGCGTACTGCGCGCGGCCGGACGAATTGGATTTCCGAAGAAAAGTGCAGGCGCTCCCGTACGGGTTCGGCATTCACTTTTGTCTGGGGATGCCGCTCGCCCGCGTGATCGGCCAGATCGCGCTGGAGCGCATCGTGACGCAGGCGCACGACCTGCGCTGCGTGGAGCAGTCTCTGGAATGGGAAGAGCGCTTCGCGGTGCGCGGGCTGAAATCATTGTGGATCGAAGGGTGACCGCTTCGGCAGACATGCCGGGCGACGCAAAAGGAAAAATCGAATCATGAAAAGACTGCAGGATAAAGTCGCCATCATTACCGGGGCGGCGCGTGGCATCGGGCGGGCGACCGCGTTGAAATTCGCACAGGACGGTTCGCATGTGGTGCTGTCCGACATGAACCTCGAAGGCGTGCAGGAGACGGCGGCGCTGTGCCAGGCGCAGGGAGTGCGCGCGATCGCCATGCGCACGAACGTGACCGACACGGCCGACGTGAACGCCATGGTCGCGCGCGGCGTCGAAGAATTCGGCCGCATCGATTCGTTGTTCAACAACGCCGGCGTGTTCTACAACGCTGGGCCGACCGGCATCGCCGACATGAGCGACGACGAATGGGATCGCATGATCGCGATCTGTCTGACCGGCGTGTTCAAGGTCAGCCGCGCGGTGCTGGCGCACTGGGTGAACACGAAGACGGCCGGCTCGATCATCAACTCGGCCTCGATTTCGGCGGCGATCGCATTCACGCGCTCGTCGCACTACTGCGCGGCGAAGGCCGGCGTGGCGTCGTTCACGCGCTGCACCGCGCTCGAGTACGGGCCGATCGGCGTGCGCTGCAATTCCATCGCGCCGGGCATCATTCAGACCGACATGACTAAGCCGGCGCTGAGCAGCGCCGAGACGATGGCCGACTGGATGCGGCGCATTCCGCTCAAGAAGCTCGGCCAGCCGGAGGACGTGGCCGAAGTGGTGGCGTGGCTGGCATCCGACGAATCGCGCTACGTGACCGGCGACATGATCTTCATCGACGGCGGATGGGTGCTGGAATGAGCCGCACCGTATTCGTCACCGGCGCGGGATCGGGGATCGGGCGCGCGTGCGCGCTGGCCTTCGCGCGCCGGGGGATGAACGTCGCCGTCGTCGGCCGCACGCTGGCGAAGTGCGAGGCGGTGGCGGCCGAAGCGGGCGCCGCCGCTCTCGCCGTGCAGGCGGACATCGCTTCGAGCGCCGACGTGCAGCAGGCGATCGCGCACACTGCAGCGCACTTCGGCGGCATCGACGTGCTGGTGAACAGCGCCGGCATCAGCCCGTCCGGCCGCATCACCGAGATCAGTGAGGCCGACTGGGAGGAATGCCTGGCCATCGACCTGACCAGCAATTTCCTGACGGCGCGCTATGCCATTCCGCACATGCTGCAGCGCGGCGGCGGCGCGATCATCAACGTCGCCGGCACCTTCGGCTTGCGCGCGGCGAGCGGCAAGGCGGCGTACTCCACCGCCAAAGCCGGCGTGATCAATCTGACGCGTGCCATCGCGCTGGACTACGCGCGCGACGGCATTCGCAGCAACGTGGTGTGCCCGGGCTTCGTCGACACCCCGCTCACCGAAGGTTTTCAAGGCCCCGGCCGCGATGAATTTCTCGAGCGCCATCAGCCGCTGCGTGGGATGACACAGCCGGAGGACATCGCTGCGATGGTGGTCTTCCTGGCGTCCGACGACGCGCGCATGATCACCGGCCAGACGTTCACCGTAGATGCCGGGCAGCAGACCGGTTTGTTCGTACCATGAAACTGATCACCGCCGAATGGACGCTGTCCGAGGCCAGTGCGTCACCGAAGAGCGACTTTGCCGTGGTCGTCGACGGTGCGCGCATCGTCGACGTCGGCCCGCGCGCGGAGATGCTCATGGCGCATCCGGAGGCGCAGATCGAGCATTGCGCCGGCATGTTGTTGATGCCGGCGTTCGTCAATGCACACGACCACGGGCGCGGGCTGGGCACGGCCGCGCTCGGCATCCCCGATTCGATCCTCGAGACGTGGATTCTGGCGCTGCGCGCGCAGCCGACGATCGCGCCTTACCTGGCGGCGGCGTATGACGCTGCGCGACTGCTGCGCAGCGGCGTGACGTCCACCGCCCACAGCCACAACCCGCGCAGCTGGCGCAGCCTGAGCGACGAAGCGGCTGAAACCGTGCGCGGCTACCGCGACGCCGGAATTCGCGTGGCGTTTCATCTGCCGATCGTCGACCAGAACAACCTGACCTATCGCGGCCAGGAAAGCTTCGTCGCGCAGCTTCCGGACGAACTGCGTGCGCTCGGCCGCGGCATGCTGGCGTCGCCGCCGATCGCGCTGGACGAATACTTGTCGATTTGCAGCGATCTGCATGATCGCTGGCACGATGCGGAAAACAGCACCGTGCACGTGCAGGTCAGCCCGGCCGGTGCGGCGTGGTGCAGCGACGCGCTGATCTCCGGCTGCACGGAGTGGGCGGGTGCGCGGGGGACGCGCGTGCAGATGCATCTGCTCGAGACGCGGCATCAGCGGGCGCACGCGTACGGCGCGTTCGGCAAGAGCATCGTGCGCCATCTCGATGACCTCGGTGCGCTCGGGCCGTGGCTGACGGCGGCGCACATGGTGTGGGTCGATCCGGAAGACGTGGCGCTGGTGAGCGAGCGTGGCGTGAGCGTGGCGCACAACCCGAGCAGCAACCTGCGCCTGCGCAGCGGCATCGCGCCGCTGAGCGAGATGCATCGCGCGGGCGTAGTGCTCGGCATCGGATTGGATGGGCACGGGCTGGACGACGACCAGGACTACCTGCGAGAACTGCGGCTGGCGCACGTGCTGGCGAGCATGCGCACGGCGCAGCCCGGAGCGAGTGCCGAAGCGCCGAGTGTGCACGACGTGTTCGCCATGGCGACGCGCGGCGGTGCGGCAGCGACGTTCGGCGGCGGCACGCCGCTCGGCGCGTTGGCGAAAGGGGCGCTGGCCGACCTGGTATTGATCGAGCCGAGCGAAGTGATGCGCTGGCAAATCGAACTCAGCGGCGATCCTGTGCAGGTGCTGGCGTCGCAGGCGACGCGCGCGCAGGTGCGCCACGTCATGGCGAACGGCGAATGGGTGGTGCGCGACGGACAGTGCAGCATGATCGACGAGCAGGAGCTGCTGCGCGAGATCGTGGCGGCGCTGCGCACGAGCGACGGAGCCGATGCGTCGCGCGCGCTCGACGAGGCGCGCCGGCTGGCGCCGTGGCTGGAGAGGCATCTGGCGGACGGCGCATAATGCGGCCGGCATGAACAAATACACCGGCGTCGCACTCGCATTGCTTTCGGGAGTGTGCTTCGCGATTTTCCCCGTCGTCGGTCGATACGCCACGCAGTACGAAGTGAGCAAGGTCACGCAGCTCGCCTTTCGATTCCTGATCGGCTGCCTGCTGGTGCTGCCGTTCGTGCCGCGTGCGGCGTGGCGAGCGTTCGGTGTGCAGCAGTGGATCGGCTTCGGGGCGATGGGCGCGATGTACGTGGTGCAGTCGTTGTTCTATCTCATGTCGATCGATCGCATTCCGATGGCGATGACGAGCATCCTGCTGTACGTGTATCCGGCGGTGGTGGTGCTGCTTTCGCGTGTGTTCCTCGGGGAAAAGATCACGGGGATGAAAATCGCTGCGCTGGCGGCGGCGCTCGTCGGCGCCGTGGCGACGATCGGCGCGCCCGGCACGGTGCGCGATTCGAGTGGGGTGTGGATGGCGCTGGTGACGCCGACGGTGTACTCGGCGTATATCATCGTCGGGGCGAAAGTACAGCGCGGCATCTCGGCGGCGGCGGCCTCGGCGACGGTGATGGGCGCGGCGGCGCTGCTGCTGTTCGGGCTGGGTGCGGCAGCGGCGGTCGCTGCGCCGGATTCGAAGCTGCTGGCGCTGCAGTTCGATCTGCCGTGGCAGGCGTGGGCGGCGCTGGTCGCGTTCGGTGCGGTGTGCACTGCTCCGCCGGTGCTGAGCTTCCTGGCTGCGGTGCAGCGCATCGGCGCATCGCGCACGTCGATTCTCAGCACGATCGAGCTGGCGGCCACGGCCGTGTTCGGCGCCGCTCTGTTCGGCGAGTCGCTCGGCCCATGGCAGATCATCGGCGGGCTGCTGGTGGCGGCCGCAGTGATCCTGACGGCGCAGGAATCCGGAAAAGCGTGAAGCGTTCGGCATGAATCCGCCGTACGGGCTATTGGCGTGCAGCGGACTTCCCCGATAATTCCACGCGTGGCAGAACCGAAGGAGCCGCTGACCGAACGTGAGCTGGAAGTGGTGAAGCTCGTCGCCGACGGCGCGAGCAACAAACAGATCGCAGCGACGCTGTTCATTTCCGAGAACACCGTCAAGGCGCACTTGAAGAGCATCTTCGTGAAGCTCGAAGCGGAGAGCCGCGCCAAGGTGGCGGCGATCGCGCAGCGCAACGGCTGGACGGCGCAGTCGTCCGTGCAGGAGACGGCAGCAGCTTCGCCGCGTGAGATCGAGCACGCGAATGAAACCGATGGTGCGGAAGAGGCGAGAAGTGAGCCGGCCGTCGAGGTGCGAGTGGTCGTTGCCGCGCCGGTGCCGGTGGCGCCGAATCCGCCGATCCCGAAGCCGCTGGCGATCTGGCGGCGCGTGGCGTTGGTGACGGCGGCGATCGCAGGAATGGCGGCGAGCGTATGGAGCCTGCGGGCGGACAGCCGCCGCGCCGAGCCGATGGCCGAGCGGGAATTCGCGTCGCCCGCCGAGGTGGCTGTGCCGGAAGATGCCGGCGCCTCGTCACGCTGGATTGCACGCGCAGCGCTGCCGGAGGCGCGCACGCGCGGCGCCGCGTTCGGCGTGGCCGGCAAGGTCGTGCTCGTCGGCGGCACGCTCGATGAGCAGGCGGCCGGCGATCTGCTGATCTACGAGCCACGCACAAACGAATGGCGCGCCGGCGCGTCGAAGCCCACGCCGCTGCGGCTGGCGAC
>JBIIIA010000198.1:0-6182 GCA_044235195.1 Thermoflexales bacterium | reverse complement strand
CGGTCGTCGATGGCGAGACCACCGATGCCGGCGACGACGGCTATCGCTCGGATCTGCTCGACGGCGAGCTGAGCCTGGGTGATCACGTTTGGTACGACGCGGATAAGAACGGCGTGCAGGATGGCAACGAAGAGGGCGTCTCGTACGTGCTCGTGCAGCTGTATACGTCGGACGGCGTCTTCGTCAGCCAGATGCGCACCGACGGCGACGGCTACTATCTGTTCACCGGCCTGAAGGCCGGCTCGTACAAGCTGCGCTTCGAGGTAAACGATACGACGTACTCGTTCGTCGATCCGAAAGCGACGGACGATACGTTCGACAGCGACGTAACGCCGGTGTCGGCGGCGCGTGCGCTGCGCACGGCGGCCGGCTTGCTCGGCGAAACGTCGGTGGTGACGCTGACGACGTCGACGCTGGCGGTGGACGCGGGCATCAAGCTGCCGGTGGGCGTGCAGCCGGCCGGCCTGGTGGTGCGCGTGTGGTACGACGCGAACCGCGACGGTCTGCGCGGCTCGGTCGAATCGATGGTCAGCGCGGTGACCGTGCAGATCGTGCGGGCGTCGGACGGCGTGATCGTGGCGCAGAAGGTGACGGATGCGCGCGGCGTGGTGACGGTGACAACGCTGTCGCCGGGCGCTTACTATGCGCGCGTGCTGCCGGTGAGCGGCTACGATCTGACGACGCCGAACGTCGGCGGCGACGACAACGTGGACAGCGACGTCGATCCTGCCACGAACGAGACGCCGGTGGTGACGCTGGCGGACGGTGAAATCAACGACACGCTGGCGGCCGGTCTGGTGCTGCCGATCGGCCAGACGCCGGGCACGGTGCGCGGCGTGGTGTGGTTCGACGCGGATCGCAACAACCAGCAGGACCCGGGCGAGACGCCGGTGTCCGGCGCGACGGTGTATTTGCTGGACGCGGCGGGCAACGTGCTGGCGACGGTGAAGACGGGCGAGAGCGGGGCGTATGAATTCGCCAATCTGCCGCCCGGCGACTATCGCGTGCGCATCGTGAAGCCGACGGGATACACGGCGGCGGGGCAGAACGTGGGCCCCGACGCGAGCGACAGCGACATCGATCCGACGACGGAAGAATCGGAGCTGCTGACGGTGACGTCCGGGCAGACGGTGACGGTGGACGCCGGCGTGCAGCTGCCGCCGGGTGAGCTGCCGGCGTCGCTGAGCGGCGTGGCGTGGCTGGATGCCGACCGCAGCGGCGTGCGCGAAGCCGGCGAGACGCTGCTGGCGGGTCTGCGAGTGAGGCTGTTCGCGTCGAACGGTGCGCTGCTGGCGCAGACGGTGACGGACGAAAATGGGGCGTGGCGGTTCACCAACCTGGTGGCCGGCACGTACTACGTGGACGTCGAGCCGCCGGCGAACACGGAGCCGACGAATGCCGACGTCGGATCGGATCGGACGATCGACAGCAACATCGATCAGTATGGACGCTCGATGCTGGTGGTCCTGGCTGCCGGCGACAACGTCGAGCACGTGGACGCCGGATGGGCGCCGCAGTCTCCGACGGCGATCACGCTGGATTCGTTCCGCGTGATGGCGGAAGGGACCGGGGCGCGCATCGTGTGGCGCACGCTGACGGAAGTGGGTTCGCTGAGCTTCCGGGTGCTGCGCTCGCGCAGCGGGCAGCTGCAGGATGCGGTGGCGGTGAACGAGACGCCGGTGCCGGCGGTCGGTGGCAACGGCGGGGCGCGCTACGAGGTGTTCGACGCCGTGGGCGGCCGCGGGGTGACGTACTGGCTGGAGGAGACCGAAGTGGACGGCGACGTCCTGCTCTACGGGCCGTTCACCATGCACATCGCCGTGCCGACGACGAACCAGACGTACATACCGTGGGTCGCGCGTTGATCGTCGACTAGGTAGAGGTTAGGGATTAGGGGTCAGGGGTTAGGGCTTGAGTATGCAGGCTTGCTAATCCCTAACCCCTAACCTCTAGTCCCTAACCCCTAATCCCTGACCCCTAATTCCCTTCCACGGTCTTGCGCTTCTCCCAGCCCTCGCGGAAGAGCGGCAGGAAGTTGTGCGGGTTGTACGGATGCTTGGCGATCTCCTCGTAGTTGAGGTCGGCGCCCCAGCCGGGCAGGTTTTCATCGACGGTGATGAAGCCGTCGACGACCTTGACCTGATTGGTGAGGATGTGCTGGCTCCAGTCGTCGTTGAAGTCGTCGAAGATTTCGTGCAGGAAGAAGTTCGGCGTGCTGGTGTTCAGGTGGGCGCAGGCCAGCGAGCAGAGCGGGCCCTGCGCGCTGTGCGGCGCGGTCACGCCGTAGAACGAATTCACCATGCCGCATACCTGCTTGGCGGCGGTCATGCCGAGGTTCTGCGGTTCGAGCTGAATGATGTGCACGGCGTTGTGCTGCAGCAGTTCGGCGAACTGGTCGCGGCAGTAGAAATCCTCGCCGCAGGCGATCGGGACCGGGCTGCGCTTGGCGACTTCGATCATCGACGAAATGCGCTGCGGCGGCACCGGCGCTTCCAGCCACGTCGGCTTGTACTTCGCGATGGCGTCGGCGAACTGCAGCGCGGTGTGCACCGAGAAGCGGTTGTGCGCCTCGACGAGCACGTCGACCTTCGGGCCGACCGCGTCGCGCACGGCGGCGATGATGTCGACGGCCAGGTCGAAGTCGTCGATGTTCTCCATGATGCGCCAGGCCGGGCCGAACGGGTCGAACTTGAGCGCGGTGTAGCCTTTCTGCACGACGAGCTTGGCTTTCTCGTGGAAGCTTTCGGGCGTGCGCGGGCCGCGATACCAGCCGTTGGCGTAGGCGCGCAGGCGGGAATGCGCGCGCCCGCCGAGCAGCTTGTAGACGGGGACGTTGAGCGCCTTGCCCATGATGTCCCAGCAGGCATACTCAATGCCGCTGAGCGCAGCGCCGTGAATCTGGCCGCCGTCCGAGTAGAAGTCGCGCCACAGCCGCAGCGCGTGCTGCTCGACGTCGAACGGATCCTTGCCGATCACGAGCTGCTTGAGTTCGTGGATGGCGGCCTCGCTCGCTTTGGCGAAGCCGTTGACGGTGGCTTCGCCGATGCCGTGAATTCCTTCGTCCGTTTCGACGCGGGTGAACACCCAGTTCTTCCACGGATTGCCGACGATGTAGGTTTTGATATCGGTGATTTTCATCGTGGGCAAGTATGCATCGGCGCACGAAAATCATGTGCGGTCGAGCAGCGCCGCAAGAACCTGTGTGGTCTGTTCGCGTCCGATCTTCCCTTCTGTGACGGCCATGACGAGTTGAAAAAGTACATCGTCGTCGGCCGGCCGAGGCAAATCGTTCAGCGCCAGAAAAACCAGACACGCGCCCAGAGCAGTTCGTTCGTTGCCGTCGACGAATGGGTGATTTCGGCAGAGGTAAAACAAATAGGCCGCAGCGATTTCGAAAAGCGAACTGAACACGGATCGACCGCCGGTCGTTGCCTGCGGTGCAGCGACGGCGGCCTCGAGGCGCGCGCGATCACGCAGACCGGGCGATCCTCCGTATAGAACGATCGCTTCGCGATGGATTTCTTCGACGATGCTCGTGTCGAGGTGAATGCACTCGTCTGCTGCGCGTGTCATGCGAGCTTTTTCATCGTTCGTGAATACTTGCGCATCGTCTTCTTGATCAGGGCCGACACTTGTTCATCGTTCGGTCGAACGTGCGGTCGGATCGGCGTAATGGTGAGCGTTCCGCCTTCATGCACTTCGATGTTGATTTCATCGCCGGGCTTGAGATGGGCCAGCTCGAGCAGTGCTGCATCCAGGATGATACCGCTGGAATTGCCGACTTTTACGATGGTCTTGATCATGTAAAACAAAGTTTAACATGCCCGTTTCTTCGCGCGCCGGTTGGGTGCATCCGCCGTTTGGGGCGAGATTTCGCTGTCGCCTACGCCTCACCCCCTGCCCCCTCTCCCCCTCGATTTCGCTTACGTTTTTGTCGAGCAAAGTACTGGTAAGCACGCGAAATCTCGGCGAAGAGGGGGAAATGACCGCCACGTGTCCCCCTCTTCGCCGAAATTTCGCGCGCTTGCTCAAGCGTTGATCAGCGACGATCTGCGCGAAATTGAGGGGGAGAGGGGGTCAGGGGGCGAGGCGTGAGCAAGCCGCCCCTAACGGCGGATGCACCCCAAGTAAGGGCAGCGCTTCGCCGATCCTATAATTTCCGCATGATTACCTCGATGACGAAGCGATCGATTTTCGCGTCTGCCGTCGTTGCCGTGCTGTTCCTGTCCGCCTGCGGTTCGAACGCACAGCCTTCACCGACAGCCGCGCCGGCCGTGGCGGCTCCTGCGGAAGAACCGACTGCCGCACCGGAAGCGCCGGCCGCGGAAGAGCCTACCGCTGTGCCGGAAGCGCCGGCTGCCGAGGAGCCGACCGCCGCGCCGGAAGCGCCGGCCGCCGACAGCCTGTTCAGCCGCCTGACGTCGGCGCAGAAGGCGACGTCGTTCACGTCGCGCACGACGATGCAGATCACCGGCGACATTCTCGACATGCCCAATACGAACGCCCCGGTCACCGTCATGGACATGGAACAGACGTACTCGGGCGCCAACAGCCGAGTCGTCATTCGCAACCGTTCGTCCGCCGACGAAGAGCCGACCGAAGTGGAGATGCGCGTCATCGACGGCAAGACCTACATGAAAAACATGATGGGTGACGCCGAGCAGTGGATCGTGCTGCCCAGTGATCAGGCGCAGCCCGGCGCCGGCGCGACGGACGCGCAGCAGGCCATCGACAGCCTGACGACCAATCCCGAAGAATCATCCGGCTTCCGCAAGAGCGGAACCGAGTCGATCGACGGGTTGACGTGTGATGTGTACAGCACCGCCGAAAGCGGCGCGGTGACGATGAGCATGATGTCGGCCTACAACGAGCAGTTCGAAAAAATCGACAAGGCTGAAATGCGCATTTTGATGTGCCCGGACGGGCAGATGCACCAGATGAAGATGGAGATCATCGGCACCTCGAAGAAGACGCCGGGCACGCCGGCCTCGATCGTGCTGGAGACGCGCATCTACGACTTCGACAAGAACGTGGCCATCGAGGTTCCGCAGAACGTGATGGAAATTCCGGCGCCGTAAATTTGCGCTGCTTCGGAGTTACGGAGAAAAATGAGCGATTCGAAAAACTGGCCTTCCGACTATGTGGTGACGCCGGCGGGGTTGAAGCTGCACATTCGGCGCAGCGGCGGCGACAAGCCGGCGATTCTGCTGCTGCACGGATTTTCCGACGACGGCGCGTGCTGGCCGCTGGCGGCGGCGGCGCTTGCGGAGACGCACGACGTGATCCTGGCGGATGCGCGTGGGCACGGGCTGTCCGACGCGCCGCGCAAGGGCTACGGGCCGCAGGAGATGGCCGACGACGCCGCCGAGATCATCACGCAGCTGAAGCTGGACAAGCCGGCGGTGCTCGGGCATTCGATGGGTGCGATCACGGCGATGGCGCTGGCCGGGCTGTATCCGGAACTGCCTGGCCGCATTCTGCTGGAGGACCCGCCGCCGAGTTGGATGCCGGAGACGCAGACGTCCGTCGATCCGGCGCCGAGCGACGAATGGCCGCCGATGTTCGACTGGATCATCCGCACCAAGCGTCACACCGTCGAGGAGCTGGTTGCAGCTGAGAGTGCGAACCAGCCCGGCTGGCCGGCCGAAGAATTCGTGCCGTGGGCGGAATCGAAGCTGCGCATGAGCTTCAACGTGCTGTCGCGCTTCGGCATCCACATGGACTGGCCGCCGATTCTGCAGCGCATCACGTGCCCGGTGCTGCTGATCACCTCCGATCCGGCGCGCGGCGGCCTGGTGAACGCCGAGCAGGCGCAGGCGTTCCGCGCGCTCGTGCCGCACGCGCACGTGGCGCACATCGCCGGCGCCGGCCACAGCATTCGAAGAGATCAGCCGGCAACGTATATTTCGGTGGTGAAGGCAGGTCTCGGAGAGTAGAGAGTCAGAGTAGAGAGTTCGTTCGGGGTGCATCCGCCGTTTGGGGCGAAATTTCGCCGTTGCCTACGCCTCACCCCCTGACCCCCTCTCCCCCTCAATTTCGCGCAAATCGTCGCTGATCAGCGCTCGAGGAAGCGCGCGAAATTTCGGCGAAGAGGGGGCAAACGTCGCCACGCTCCCCCTCTTCGCCGAGATTTCGCGCGCTTATCAGTCCTTTGTCCGATAAAAACGGAAGCGAAATTGAGG
>JBIIIA010000014.1:0-19309 GCA_044235195.1 Thermoflexales bacterium | reverse complement strand
CAGGCCGGGCTCGACGTATTGCGCGCCGATCCGGAAATTTCGGTGGACGTCGTCAAGAAAATGCCGCGCGCCGACCTGCTGGCGCGCATCGGCGAATACCATGCCCTCATCGTGCGCAGCGAAACGAAGGTCGACGCCGAGGTGATCGAGGCCGGACACAAGCTGCGCGTCGTCGGGCGCGCCGGCATCGGCGTGGACACGATCGACGTCGACGCGGCAACGCGCCGCGGCGTGATCGTCATGAACACGCCGCAGGCCAACACCACCGCCACGTGCGAACACACGCTGGCGATGATGCTGGCGCTGGCCCGCAACATTCCGCAGGCCGACGCCTCGATGCGCCGCGTCGAGTGGACGCGCAGCAAATTCATGGGCGTGCAGCTGGCCGGCAAGACGCTCGGCGTGATCGGCTTCGGCCGCATCGGCACGCAGGTCGCCCGCCGCGCACAGGCATTCGGCATGGAAATCCTGGCCTTCGACCCGTTCGTCTCGGAAGAGCACGCGCGCGCCTCGAAGGTGCAGCTGGTGACGCTCGAAGAACTGCTGGCGCAGTCCGATTTCGTCACGCTGCATTCGTCGCTCACGCAGGGCAGCCGTGGCCTGCTCGACGCCGAACACATCGCCATGATGAAGCCCGGCGCGCGCGTCGTCAACGTCGCACGCGGCGCGCTGATCGACCTCGATGCGCTGCAGCAGGCGCTCGCCTCCGGGCACCTCGGCGGCGCCGCCATCGACGTCTTCGAAGAGGAGCCGCCCGGCGACCTGCCGCTGTTCAAGCTGCCCAACGTCATCATCACGCCGCACCTCGGCGCCAGCACCGTCGAGGCGCAGCGCGACGTCTCGATTCAGATGGCCGACCAGATCGTCGATGCGCTGCACGACCGCGACGTGCGCAACGCCGTCAACTTCCCGCCGATCGACCCGAACGCGCTGCCGGTGATCAAGCCCTATCTGCAGCTCTCGGAAAAGCTCGGCACCATCCTGGCGCACATGATCGAGGGGCGCCTGCAGCGCGTCGAAGTCGAATACCGCGGCGGCGACGTCGCCCCGCACGTCAAGCCGCTCACCGTGGCTCTGCTGCGCGGCCTGCTCGCGCCGGTCCTCGGCCGCGACGCCGTCAATTACGTGAATGCGCCGCTCATCGCCAGCGAACGCGGCATCCTCGTCACGCAGGCGCTCAACCTCACCGCGAACGAGTACACCAATCTCATCTCGCTGCGCGCCACGACCGACCAGGGCGAGCACATCATCGCCGGCACCTGCTTCGACGGCGCCGAGCCGCGCATCGTGCAGATCGACAACTTCCGCATCGACGCCGTGCCGTCCGGCATCACCGTGCTGATCTCGTCGCGCGACGTGCCCGGCGTCGTCGGCCGCGTCGGCACCATCCTCGGCGCCAATTACGTCAATATCGCCGAATACCGCCTCGGACGCACCAAGGCCGGCGACCGCGCCATGTCGTTCGTCAACCTCGACAACCAAGTGCCCGAATATGCCATGAAGGCCCTGCGTGATCTGCCCGAAGTGCTGTGGGTCAAGCAGATTGCGCTCTGAAGAGCAGTGGATAGTGGATAGCAGATAGTGATAGTTCCTCGATCCATCTGCTATCACTATCTACTATCACTATCTACTATCACTATCTACTATCACTATCACTATCTGCTATCCACTCCGATCACGCGTCCCCGAGATAGTCCCGCAGCCGCCGGCTGTGGTGCGGATGGCGCAGTTTGCGCAGCGCCTTCGCCTCGATCTGACGCACACGCTCGCGAGTGACGTTGAACTTGCTGCCGACTTCCTCGAGCGTGTGCGTCTTCCCATCGAGAAAGCCGAAGCGCATCTCGACGACCTCGCGTTCGCGCTCGCTCAGAT
Organism: Thermoflexales bacterium; assembly: GCA_044235195.1. Lineage (GTDB taxonomy): Bacteria > Chloroflexota > Anaerolineae > J036 > Brachytrichaceae > CANJQH01. The sequence goes on along the minus strand of JBIIIA010000014.1, from coordinate 17,437 downwards.
TCGCCAGCACGTCGCGCACCTGCTGCTTGAGCATCTGCAGCGTGGCGCTGTCGCTGGGCGACATCTCGCTCTCGTCTTCGATGAACTCGCCCAGCAGGCTGTTCTGCTCGCTGCCGATCGGCGTCTCGAGCGAAATCGGCTCGGCGCTCACGCGCATGATCTGCTGCACCTTCCGGATGGCCGCGTCGAGCTTGCGTTCCAGCGCCGGCTCGAGCGGCCGCCCGTTGGCGTTCGCCTCCAGAATCGCCGCCAGCTCGCGCTCGTCGAAACCGTCCATCTCCAGAGCCAGATCTTCGCTCGTCGGCTCCTGGCCGAGCTCCTGCGTCATGCGACGCTGCACGCGCGCCAGCTTGTTGATCGTCTCGACCAGATGCACCGGAATGCGGATGGTGCGCGCCTGATCGGCGATCGAGCGGCTGATGGCCTGCCGAATCCACCACGTGGCATACGTGCTGAACTTGAAGCCGCGCCACGCGCTGAATTTCTCGGTGGCTCGCAGCAGGCCCATGTTGCCCTCCTGGATCAGATCCATGAAGGAAATGCCGCGCCCGAGGTAGCGCTTGGCGATGCTCACCACCAGCCGCAGGTTGGAGCGGATCAGCGACTGCTTGGCCTCTTCCGCGTTCGCGGCGATGCGCGCGGCGTGATCGTCCAGGCTGGCTCGATCCGGCAGATCGCCGACGATCTCCTCCCACTCCGGCAGCGCACCGTCGGGCCCGGTGAGCGCCATTACATGTTCCACGAACCGCGGCGGCAGCGCGATCGCCGCCAGCATCGCTTCGTAGAGCGGAGCCGAAATCTTCTCCACCGTGTTGTCCTGGCCCCAACCCAGCGCACGCAAATACGACTGGATCACCGAAACGCGCGGCTGCCCGTACTCCGCCGGCATCCGCATCGCGTCCGTGGCGATCGATTCGAAATCCGGCGCCGACGCGCCGCGCACGCTGCATTCGTCCAACACCTTGCGCCACGACTGCGCCAGATATTCGTACAAATACATCCAGACCTGCGCATCCGCAGCCTTCGCCGCCATGCGCATCCGCTCACTCAAATGATATGCGCCGAACGTGGCGCAGATGCGCAGCTCCTGGTCGGCGCTCAACAACGGCGTCGCACCGATCTCGCGCAGATACATCCGCACCGGATCGGCTCCGTCGACCGAGTCGACCTCGGCGGTGCGCCGCTCCTCCAAATCGTTCAGGTCGTCGATGTCGTCGTCGTCGGCGTCGGCCAGCGCATAGGCCGCTGCCTCCGCCTCGGCATCGCCGCTGCCCGCTTCGAACGCCTCGGGCGGCAGTTCGGGATCCATCGGAAACCCGGCGTCGATGTCCCCAGCAGCACCTCGCAAATCGATCTCCGGCGCGTCCGCAAGCTCGGCCTCCGGCATGTCGAGATCCTCGACCCGCTCTTCGACGGAATCGACCTGCTGGGTTCGCTTGCGCGTCCCTCTGACTGAGGATTTTGATGTTCTCGACACGTTCGTAAGTATCCCGCAGTCAATCCGCCTCTGACCGTTACGCGGCATGTATGCCGCTGCGCAGGCGTTGCGCCTTTTGCACGCTCAGCAAATGCCGATTCGCTCTATTGAGGTCGGTATTATATCTGGCCAAAGAATCCATGTCGTTCGCGTCCGCGGACTCGCCCATGATCCACGTCAAGGGATCACGGTCGCGCGTCAGGTTGCGCTCCCGCAGCCGCAGCGCCGTGCGCACCGTCTCTTCGTACAAGAGCAGATCATCATCCAGGTATTCCTCCAGCAGATGCTCGCCGATCAGCGCCAGCCACTCGTCGTCTTCGTCGGACGTGTGCACCGGTTGTCCGAGCAGCATGCGATTGATCTGTCGAAATGCCATGCGCAGCAGCGGATTCGGAAAGTCATTCTCGACGAGCGTGTCGAGCTGCGCCCGCGTCAACGCTGCGTTCGCATCGCGCATCAGCGCAGGCTTGCGCCACAGCAGCGCCATCAGATGCTTCTCCAGATCCGCACCGCTCACCGGCTCGACCCGCGGCGCCGGCCGCGTGCGCTGCTCGACGACGGCCCCGCTCGGCGGCGCGTCGTCGTACTCGGCCGCAGCATCCCACGGGTCGGGCGGCGCGCCGTCCGCCGCTTCCGATGCACCCGACGATGCGTCATCGACCATGTCCGGCGCATCGGGCGGCGGCGGCGCACCGCCCGACCCGCCCGGCGGGCGCGCCGGGCGACGCACCGCGGCGGCGTCAGCTTTACGCCGCGTTTCGCGCGCGACATCGTCGAGCAGCGTCGCCACCACACGAATGTCGGTGCGCAGCCGCCGCGCCAGCATCTGCGTGTAGTGGTCGCGCTGCAAAGCGTCGCTCAAGTCGCGCAGCACCGGCGCCACCGCCCGCACGGCGTCGGAACGGCCCTTTGCGTTGGCCAAGTCGTGCCGCTTCAGCATGACGTCGATGACGTGCTCGACGACCGGCCGCGCCTCGGTGATCGCCGTGCGCCAGACGTCCGGCGCCTCCAGCACGATTTCGTCCGGGTCGCGGCCGTCGGGCAGCAGCGCCACGCGGATGTCGGCGTTCAGCTTCGATTCGGTGCGAATCACGCCGTGCGCGTCGAGCGTCCAGTCCGGCGCGCGATCGAGCGCGTCGCGCGCCACGTCGACGCCGCGCAGCACCGCGCGCTCGCCGGCGGCGTCGGCGTCGAGCGCCAGCACGATGCGGTTGGCCAGCCGCTTCAGCGTGCGAAACTGATCCTCCGTCAGCGACGTGCCCATGCCGGCCACGACGTTCAGGAAGCCGGCCTGATGCGTGCCGATCACGTCCATATAGCCCTCGACGAGGACCGCCGTCTGCTCGTTGCGAATGGCGTTGCGCGCGCGATCGAGGCCGAACAACAGCCGCCCCTTGTCGAAGATCGGCGTCTGCGGCGAGTTCATGTACTTCGGCTCGGAGCCGTCCAGCGAGCGCGAGCCGAAGCCGATCACCTTGCCTTTGGCGTCGCAGATCGGGATCATCAGCCTGCCGCGGAATCGGTCGTAGCGGCGCCCTTCGTCGTTTTCGATCACCAGGCCGGCCGCCACCAGGTCGTCCATGCGGAAGCCCATGCCGGTCAGCCGCGTCGTCAGCGCCTGGTAGTCCGGCAGGCTGAAGCCGAGCTTCCATTGATCGACCGTGACCTGCGTCAGGCGGCGCTTCTGTGCGACGTACTCGCGGCAGCCGGCCGCCTGCGGCGACGATTTCAAGAGCTCGTGAAAATAGTCGGCCGCCGCGGCGCAGGCGTCGCGCAGGCGCGTCTCGGCATCCTGCGCCTGCTTCTGCTGCGGCGTGCGCTCCTCGAGCTGCACACCTGCGCGCAGCGCCAGCTCGCGCAGCGCCTCGCCGAACGTCCAGCCTTCCTTTTTCATGACGAACGAAAATACGTCGCCCTGCTCTCCGCTCGAAAAATCCTTGAACGTCTGCGTCTCGGGAAACACGAAAAACGACGGCGTGCGCTCGTTTTGAAATGGCGAAGATCCCTTGTAACTGCGGCCGCTGCGCGTCAGCTTCACATACGAGCCGATCACCTCGACGATATCGAGGCGGCTCTTGATTTCGTCGATGGGAGTCATGCGCGGGATTATTTCACAACCGAATGCACCCGTCGCATTCCACGACTACACTCCCGTCTGCTACGCGGAGTCACTTCATGTCAAAAACCGTACTGCACGCCATCGCCGGCATCGCGATCACCGCCTCGCTCGTCGTTCCCGTCTTTGCTGCAGCTCCTGCACGGGGAACCGTCGAGTCACACGATGCACGTCCTACACGCGCTGCGCGCACGACCGATGCAACTGCGCCCGCCGAGGCCGGACGAGCGGTCTACCTCGTGCAGCTCGCGGAAGCGCCGCTGGCTGCCTACCGCGGCGGCCGCAGCGGCCTGGCCGCCACCAGCCCGGGCGTCACACGCAGCAAGCTGAACCGCGGCTCGGCCGCCACGCGCGCCTACGCCGACTTCCTGCGCACCCGCCAGGACGATGCCCTGCGCACGGTCGCCGCTCGCATCGGCCGCAGCCCGGAGGTTCGCTTCCGCTACGCGGCAGCGTTCCACAGATTCGCCGTCTCGCTCACGCCCAAGGAAGCCGCCGCCATTTCCGAACTGGACGGCGTGCGCCGCGTGCAGCGCGAATGGGTCGCTCAGCCGCAGACCGACCGCGGCCCGAGCTTCATCGGCGCCGATGTCGTGTGGGCCGCCGATCCCGCGAACGGCCGCGGCGAAGGCGTCGTCGTCGGCATCATCGACACCGGCATCAATTTCGACAGCCCGTCGTTCACCGCCGCCGCCTCCGACGGTTACGTACACACCAACCCGCGCGGCCGCTTCTACGGCGTGTGCGACGCGACGTCGCCGGGCTACGACGCCGCCTTCACCTGCAACGACAAACTCATCGGCGCGTGGGACTTCGTCGATATGTACGGCATGGAATCCGACGGCCCGGCCGACGGCGACGGCCATGGCAGCCACACCGCCTCCACCGTCGCCGGCAACCCGGTCACCGCCGTGATCACCACGCCGACTACTCTGCTCACCCGGGCCATCGGCGGCGTCGCCCCGCGCGCCGCCATCATCGCCTACGACGTCTGCCTGCCCGAATACGGCTGCCCGGGCGCCGCGCTGGTCGCCGCGATCGACCAGGCGACGATCGACGGCGTCGACGTCATCAATTTCTCCATCGGCAGCAGCTCCCGTGACCCATGGACCAGCGCCGACGCGCTCGCCATGCTCGGCGCACTCGACGCCGGAATCTTCGTCGCCGTCTCCGCCGGCAACGAAGGCCCGTATGCATACACCCTCGGTGCACCATCGAACGCGCCATGGGTCACGTCCGTCGCCGCCTCCACGCACGATCGCAGCTTCACCTCGACCGTCACCGGCATCACCGACGGCATCACCACGTTCACCGACATCCCCGGCGCGTCGATCACCGCCGGCTACGGCCCGGCCACCATCGTCGACGCCGCCGATTTCAGCAGCACGCTGTCGGTCACGATGACGGACGGCCTGTGTCAGGCGCCGTTCCCCGTCGGCGCCTTCGACGGCGAAATCGTCGTCTGCCAGCGCGGTGGAAATGGCCGCACCGACAAGGGCGCCAACGTGCTGGCCGGCGGCGCCGGCGGCATGATCCTCGTCAACGACGTCGTCAACGGCGATTCACTTTCCGCCGACATGCATGAGCTGCCCGCGGTGCACATCGGCCACATCGACGGCGTGACGCTGCGCAACCTGATCTCCGCATCGGCCGTCGTCACCGGCAGCATCACCCCGTTCGCGATTGCGATCGACGCCGCGCAAAGCGATGTCATCGCCGCCTTCAGCTCACGCGGGCCGGACTACACCACGAGAAGCGTACTCAAGCCCGACGTGGCTGCCCCCGGCGTCGACATCATCGCCGCCGGCCACGAGGGCGACGGCTACCTCTCGCTGAGCGGCACCTCGATGGCCTCGCCGCACACCGCCGGCGCGGCGGCGCTGCTCGTCGCCCAGCATCCCGAATGGACGCCGTCGGAAATCCGCTCGGCGCTCATGCTCTCGGCGCGCACCACGATGACGAAGGAGGACCAGCTCACGCCCGCAGGCCCGTTCGATCGCGGCGCCGGTCGCATTTCCGTCCCCGACGCGGACGCCGCGCAGCTCGTCCTCGACGAATCCGCGCCCGTCTTCTACTCGGCCGATCCGGCCTTCGGCGGCGACCCGTCGTCGCTCAACCTCGCCAGCCTGATGCAGTCGAAATGCGTGGCCGTGTGCTCGTGGACGCGCACGTTCCGCAACGCCGGGGATTCCTCCGACACATGGACGATCGGCGCATCCGCATTCAGCAGCGCCACAGTATCGGCGTCACCCATTTCCTTCACGCTCGACGCCGGCAGAACACAGGTCGTCACGTTCACCGTCGACGTCAGCACCGCTGCCGTCGATGCATGGCATTTCGGCGTCGTCACGCTGACGGCGTCGACAGTTGCACACATGCCCGTCGCCGCATACTCCGTACGCGGCGACGCCCTAGAAATTTCCACCGACATCGTCGACATCCCGATTCGCGACATCACCGGCTCGCTCCGCATCGACGGACTGCGGTCGATCGACAGCAGCACCATCACCGGCAGCACATTCAGCGGCAGCCCGACGAATACCGTCGAAAGCGTGGCGCAGGACCCGACCCCGGGCGACATCTTCGACGCCCCGTCCACGCTGTTCACCACCACGATTCCGGTGACGGCTTCCACACGCGTGGTATCGGTGCGCACTTCGAATACCACGGCCTCCGACCTCGATTTGTACATCGGCGTCGACGTGAACGCGAACAAACAGCTGGATCCGAACGAATTCGTGTGCATCAGCGCCACGACGACCACCGATGAATCCTGTCTGATTCGCGACCCCGGCTACGATGTCGTCGTGGCCGTACAAAACTTCGCCGCATCTCAGCAAATCACGGACACATTTACGCTGAGCATTCTCGCGCTCGCAGACGCCACATCGCCCGCCGTGACGATCCGCACGCCGAACACCGCCACGTCGGATGCGCCCTTCCACGCTGAAATCGACTGGAATCTGCCGAATCTGCCGGTCGACGAGTCCCATTTCACACTGATCGAAGTCGGCACCTCGCCCTCGCATACGAACGACATCCTGTCGCGCATCCTGCGTTTCACACAGGTCGGCGACGACGTCACGATCGAGGCCGACACCGCGACCTTGTCCGACGATGCCGGCTACCTGCAGCCCGGACAGGCCGTCGCCTTCACTACGACGCTCGCTCCACTCATCGAGTCGTCGAACGGAATCACCTACCTCATCACGGCCACGCTGCCGGAGGGAATCGACTACCTGACTTCCACCGCCCGCCTCGCCGGGCGCGCCCTGACGACGAACGCCGAGCCGGTCATCGTCGGCCGCACCGCCGTCTGGTCGCAGTTCATCCCGCGCGCCGTCCGGCAGTACGTGCTGTACACCAACGATCCGACGCGCCCGGACTACTCCGCGATGTGCCAGGAGTCGTATTCGGATTCAAGCCTCCTGCCTCTCTTCCCGGCACTTGCCGGCGACGAACAGACGTGGAATTTCGAATCGCTGACGAGAGCCTCGGGCGAATATTCGTTCTTCGGCCGCCGGCATTCCCTGCTCTATTTCACCGACGACGGTCTGTTGTCGTTCGACGCCCGCAGCGACACGCCGGGCGCCACGTACTCGGGCACGAACTCATTCATCGCTCCGTTTCGAGCGGACATGGAAGTCGTCTACGACGCGTCGGAACAGCGTGGCATCCGACTCCATTCCGGCGAGGGAGCGGCCACGATCGACTACGCCGGGATTCAGCCGAAGGGCGACCCCTCTGCGCGCCTGAGTATGAGAGCGCGCGTCCACCGCACGGTCGACTCCACGCGCCCGGAGATCCTTTTCCTGTACGGCCCGATCAGCGGCACACTGCCCAGCGCACAAATCGGCATGCAATCGATCGGCGGCGCTGCCAGCGTCGACTACACCGGCACCATCACGCCGAACCTGACGCTGTGCTTCGACTGGTCGATCGAGCCGATCGTGCTGCATTACTCCGGCGTCGTGCGCAGTGACGTCCGGACCGACGTCTTTCTCACCACGACCGTGGAAACGCGCCCGAACAGCCACGGCGCACCGTCTCAGATCACGTCTCTGCCGATGTTCGTCAGCAGCATGTCGCTGCACACGGCCATCCTCGCCCCGGAACGAATAATGCCCGGTCTGCCGGTGACGTACACCATCCTGGTGACGAACTCGGGCATGGCGACGGCGACGAACCTGACGGCGATCGCCAACGTGCCGCTCGGCGCGACACACCACGCCGGCGGCGTGCACGACGGCGGCAACGTCACGTTCACCGTGGCCAGCCTGGCCGCCGGAACGAGCACGGCACTGCAGTTCAGCGTGATGCCGAACTTCGCCGACGCAGCGCGCACCGCACCCGGCCGGCCGTCGATCATCAGCGGCACCACCGCAGCGCCGGGCGCATGGCCATGGCAGGCAGCGCTCTTCAACAATTCTGCGCCCTCGGCCGAAACAGGTCTGTGGTGCGGCGGCTCGCTGATCTCGCCCGATTTCGTGCTGACCGCCGCACACTGCGTCGATGGTATAACCGCAGCGGATATTCGCGTCTTACTCGGCCGCACGTCATTGTCCGGCGCAGGCGGACAGGAAATATTCGTCTCCGAAGTCATCGCGCACCCGAAATATCACTACGATTCGCTGGATTACGACATCGCACTGCTGCGCCTGGCCACACCTGCCGAACTCAACAGCAGCGTGCAGCCGATTCGGACGGCATCCCCGGCCTATCGTGCGCAGTTCGCCACAGGGGTCACCGCCACCATCCTCGGCTGGGGAGCCACGGATTTCTCTTCGATCCAATTCGGCCCGGACGAGCTCCAACAGGCGCAGGTATCCATCGTCGACCAGGCTGCCTGCGCGTCCGACTTCGCGGAGCTGGGATACGACATCAACGGGAACATGATCTGCGCGGGCTCACGGGAGAGCGGTGCCGACACGTGCTACGGGGACAACGGCGGCCCACTGATCGTGCCCAATGGCGGCGGCTGGCTGCTGGCCGGCATCACGAACGGGGGCTTCAGCTGTGGAACATCGAGCGTTCCCAGCATTTACACGCGCGTATCCGCCTTCGCCGACTACGTGCGCGACATGCAGCACTCGCTCGGCCCGGTCGCCGTCACCATCGGCAACGACAGCGGCTTCGCCGGACATTCCAGCACCGCCGTCACCGTCGGACGCACAGTCGCCCAGTCACGACAAGACCTCCGTATGCCGATGACCGCGCTGCGGTAGCGGCTGACAGATGCCGACACAGACGTGACAATCATCCCCGTCTTCTAAGAAGACGGGGATGATTGTCACGAAAAGTCAGCCCCCGTCAGCCACGATTCCGGTCACGATGCGCGGCGTGATCTCTCCGCTGGACGTGTACGTCACGATCTCCAGCGTAGACGGAACCGCCGCCGCATCGTCCGGCCACGGCAGGGCATACGACACGAAAATCGTCTTGTCGTAGGCGATGCCCGGCATGCCGAACGGCGCCAGCGGCTGATCGAGCTGCACCAGCGTGCGCCCGGCGGCATCCTGCAGGCGCAGCGAGACGTTCAGGTCGCCGGGCATCGCCGCGCCGGGGGCGACGCGCCAGAAACAGCCGACTTCGACGCGGCCCTCGCTGCGCCGCGCCGGCGCGAACTGCGCGCAGCCGAGGCCCTGCAGGCCGATGTCCGGGCCGTGCGGGGTGATCGACGAGGTGATCACCGGGCGCGCTTCCGGCATCGGCTGCCACGGCTCCGAAAACCGATAGTGCAGCAGCCGCAGATCGTGAAAATCGCCGGCGGCGACGCCGTTGCTCGTCGGCAGGCTTCTGCGCGCCAGCAGCGCGCGCGTCGTAGACGCCGGGTCGATGACGTCGTCCTGCCACAGGAGCAGCCACGCGCCACCCCGCCCGGCCAGCGCGCGGTTCAACGCCGGCGCCGCCGCCTCGTAGTCCACGGTGTTGCGCACGTCCAGCACCGGGTCGTCGGGCAGGGTGAACCAGCGCACATCCTGCTCCTGCGGCCAGTAGTACGTCAGCGCCGGGGCGGCGTGGCCGGAGACGAGCAGCACGGATTCATCCGAGGCCAGGTTCTGCCGCAGAAAGCGCACGGCGCCGCGAAAATCGGTATTCGCGTACGCCGGAGCGACGAGCATGTACGCAGCGCCTGCGCCGGCGAACAGCAGCGTCGCAGCCGCCGCAGCCACCGACGCCGCACGCGGCAGTCGAACGGCGCAGGCGCCGGCCAGCAGGGCGGGAAGCGCAAACGCCACGTAGCGCGCGGCGAATTTGCCGACAAACGTACAGAACGCCGCGATCACCAGCGCGGACAACAGCCCGACGATCGTCGCTGGCTGCACGCGTTTTCCGAAGAAGCCGGCGACGATCGCCAGCAGACACACCGTGGCGCCGATGGGGATCATTTCCGGCATCTGCAGCCCGGGCACGACGAGCGCAGCAGCGCTGTCGTACAGCGTCCTAACGAAATCGAGCCTCGCGACGTACGTGGTGCCGTATGCACCGTGCATCGCCGCCAACGCGACGATGCACAGCCCCATCGCCGTCGCAGCGGCGGCCGCCGCCGCGAATGATGCGACGTTGTGGCGGGATCGCCGTGGCCACCACCAGCGCAGCCACAGCGGCAGCTGCGCGGCGAAGAACAAGGCCGCGAGCACATGCGTGCCGAACGCCGCGACGCTCACGATCGCCCAGGCTGCCCAGTCGCGCACCCGATCACGTCGCATGGCGCGCAGCAGCAGCGCCAGCGACGCAGTGCTCAGGCAGATCGCCAGCGCGTACATGCGCAGCTCGATCGAGAGATCGATCATCACCGGCCACAGCGCCGCCAGCGCCAGCGCAAAAAGTCGACGACGACGCCCGACGTCGACGAGCGCCGGAGCCAGCGCCACGGTCGTCACGCCGGCGAACACCGACAGCAGGCGCTGTACGTACTCGCCGGCGCCGGCCAGCGCCGTCCACATCTTGAGCAGCACATAGTGCAGTGGGGTATTGAGCTCGAGGCGAGCCGCGCCGGCCACGATTTCGGTGAACGAGCGCTGCGCGAACACCGACGTGTACGCTTCGTCGTACCAGAAGCCGTCGCGCGACAGCGCAGCTGCGCGCACGGCAAAAGCAGCCAGCAGCACGACGAGGGGGACGACGGTGTGAACGACGAATTCAGCGGCGACAGGGCGGCGCACCCCGGCAGGTTTCATGCGCACATCGTACCGCGCCGGGAGAGCGCCCGGGGCGTTGCGGGTGCATCCTGCGTTTGGGGCGAATCGTTCAGCCAGCAGAGAGATCCCTCTGCTTTGCCAGGTGCGCCGGTGGCCACATACGAGTGAGCCGGCAAAGCGTTCGGGATGACGGCTGCGGGGGGGCGTCATCCCGAACGTCTTGCCCCGCATACACGCATTTCGCCACAAGCGAATTAGGGCAAGACGGAGGGATCTCTCTTCGTGTTGCGCCGTCAGCCGTCGTCTTACGCCTCACCCTCTGACCCCCTCTCCCCCTCAATTTCGCTTCAGCTCTGATCGAGCAACGCTCTCGCTGGCGACGCGAAATTTCGGCGAAGAGGGGGCGTGTGGCGGGAATTTCCCCCTCTTCGCCGAGATTTCGCGCGCTTATCAGTCATTTGCTCGACAAAAACGTAAGCGAAATCGAGGGGGAGAGGGGGTCAGGGGGTGAGGCGTAGGTGGAGAGGGTCCGCAGGCACCCGCCCCGGGCGTGAGGCCCAAACAAAACAGGGGAGTGAGACATCTCTCACTCCCCTGCACTGTCCGATCACCGGCGTCCGCGTTTCGCCCGCGGCGCTACGGCGCTACGGCGCGAATTCGGGCAGCGCCTGCGCATCCGCCGGGCGGAACTGACAGCCCACCTTCAGCGATTGCTCGTTCGTGTACAACGTCGCACCGCTCGAAACATCGGTCACGGTAACCTTTACCGTGTAGCCGCCGTTCGGGATCGAGTCGGACGTGCGAGCGCCTTCGATGTCGGTCGTCGTGAACTCGAGCTGCGGGCGCGAGCCCGGCACGCACTTGTTCGGGACGGGGGTGGTGCCACCGCCGTTGCCGGTGAACTCCAGGCGAATCCTGGCGTTGCCGTTCAAGCCCTGCCACTTCACGTTCAACAAGTTGCCCACGACGTCGCCGGCGCAGTCGTCGATCGAGGCGTCCTTGCCGATGCATACCTTGGCCGGCTTGCTGCCCGCCGCCAGCGCCCAGCGGAAGGTGTAAGCGCGAGCCGGGTTCGGCATGTTCGCATTCGCCACGTACACACGCGCGTAGTACTTGCCCGGCGCCAGGAAGTACTGAATCTGCGCCTGGTTGTTGACGATGAACTTCTGCACCAGCGCACGGGTGCTGGTCGTCGCACTGCAGTTCGCGTCCGTCACCGGCGATCGCAGGTCGAGCTGCGCTACCACGTCGAGGCCGAGCGTCATGCTCAGCGTGCCGGTCGTCGGCACGTTCAGCTCGAAGAAGTCGTAGTTGTCGTCGGCATACGAGGTGTACGTCGTGTCGGCCAGCGCCGGCGTGGCCTGGCACGGGGTGTCGTTTTCCTCGAACGAGCCGGTCGTCGGATTCGGGGCGACGCGCAGGGAATAGCGCTGCCCGGAAGTCGAAACGGTCGCAGCCACCATGCGCATGTAGACGCGCCCGCCGCTCAGGCCGGAGAGCGTCACCGACGGGTCGGCCTTGTCCGCCACGGTGGCGTTCGGCGTGCCGGGGATGCCGGTGCACTTGCCGTTCGGCGCCACGAACACCTGCATCTGGCTCGGCATCGGCACATTCGTCGCGGTGATCTGCATGTTCACCGTCGACCCGACGTCGATATACGCCCAGTCGTTGTCACTCGTCGACTTGAACGTGCCGTTGTACGTCTTCTCCGCCGTCAGGCCGGCGCCGACCGAACACTGGTTGTCGTTGGCCGGCTCCATGCCGTCCAGGTTGGTCGGCGGCCACGCGAAGGTCGATGTCATTCCCGGCATATACACCGGGAAGCCGGCCTTGTACTTTTCACTCTCTTTGAGACTGCTATCTTCGCGCACCGCAAAGGAGAACGTGGAGAAGGTGATCGTCGTCGGAAGCGTCGCCGTCAACGTCATGGTGTCGAATCCAGCAACGCTCGACGTAGCCGCGATGGTGGCGGAGAGAACACCGACTCCGCCGCCCAGGCTGTTGTAGAACAGGATGCGGGCATCCGTAAAATCCAGCCCCAGGCCGGAGCTGGCCGTGACCGTCACCGCGCGCGAAGCATCGGGACGCAGGAAGCCGGACACCGGATTCCACGTCACCGCCTGCACCGCCTGCGGCCGCACCGGCGCCTCGCTCGGCGCCACAGGCGCGCTCGGCGCGTCCAGCGGAATCGGCGTCGCCTCGGGCAGCGGGAAATCGCCCGTCTGCGCGCGGCCCGGGGTCGCCCCCAGCCATGTCGCAGCGAATACCGCGGCAGCCGTCGCCGCGCTCCACCAAAGTTTTCTGGTCTTCATTCCTATTCTTACTCCTGTCGCCGGCCGACTGCGGTGGCAGCCGGCCGGCGCGAGCAGTTTCCTTCGAATGTTACGGAGCCGGCGTCGGCACACCCGGGACAGCCGTCGCCCCAGGCGCAGTCGTCGCCCCAGGCACGGCCGTCGGAGCCGCACCGGTGCCGGACGTGATGCACAGATACTTCTCGTTGTAGCGCACCGGCGTGCCATCCTTGCGGATCACTTCCAACTGCAGCTTGTAGCCGCCGTACGCAAGCGTGTTTACGTTGAACTTGAACGTGCCGCTGCCCGGCAGCGCCTGGTTGATGCCGCCCGAGCCAGGCGGGCCGCACTTCTCACCGTTCGGCTCCAGCTTCAGATACAGGCCGCTGATGCCGAAGATGTTCCACTTCACCTCGAGCTCCTGGTTGGTGCCCGGCGCATAGTCCTGCTTACTGCCAATTCCCGGCGTGACGTAATCGAGTTCCTGGCCCACGCAGAACGGATATTTCGGATCAGCACCGCGCCACGTCGGCTGCGACGCGTCGCACGGGCCGCTCGCCACCGGCGTCGGCGCCGCCACCGACTGGCCGGTCAGCACCAGAACGATCGTGTCGGTCTGCTCGGCCCCAGCGGTGTCTTTCCACTTCAGCTGCAGCACGCGCTGGCCGGTGACGCCGGTCACATCGACCGTCATCGCGCCGGCGACCGGGCCCTTGAAGCCCGCCCCGTCGCCCTTGTCGAATTCACCCGACGCGAAGTTCGGGATGTTCCACGAAGCGAACACAGTGCTGCCCGAAGCCACCGGATTGGCGTTCACGCGCAGGATGCCCTTGGCTCCCACCATCGACGCCGCCGCCGGGGCCGGCACGCCGACCACCACCACGGCGATCGCGTCGACCTGCTCGGCGCCGGCCGCGTCCTTCCACTTCAGCTGCAGCGTGCGGTTGCCGGCGATGCCCGGCACGTCGACCGTCATTGCGCCGGCGATCGGGCCCTTGAAGCCCGCCCCGTCGCCCTTGTCGAATTCACCCGACGCGAAGTTCGGGATGTTCCACGTGGCATAAATCGTCGTGCCGGCCTGCACCGGGTTCGCGGTGATGCGCAGCACGCCCTTGCCGCCGACCGTCGCGCCGGCCGGGGCCGCCGGGGCCGCCGGGGCCGCAGGCGCAGCCGGTGCCGCCGCCGCGGGCGCGGCCGTCGGGCCGAGCGGGACCAGCGGGACCAGCGCCGAATCCGCCGCCGGCGCGGCCGGGGCCGCCGGCGCAGCCGGAGCCGCCGCCGATGCCGGAAGCGGCGGCGCCGCCGCCACAGCCACATTCTTGGCCGCCGCGTTCGCCGACACGTAATCGGCGATCACCCAGCCGTTGCCGCCCTTGTACGCAATCTGGAACCAGCTGCCGTCCGAGCTCTTGCCCTTGACGGCCGCCTTCTCGCCCTGCTTGAGCTCACCCAGCTTGTCGTAGCCGATGGCCGGGCCCTTGCGCACGTTGACGAATTCATTCGTCACCGTCACGCTCGGCGCGCCGTCGTCGGCGGCCGCGGGGGCCGCCGGCTGCGCAGGAGCCGCCGGGGCATCCGCAGCGGGCGCAGCCGTCGCATCGGCCGCCGGAGTCCCCTGCACGGCAGGCACCGTCGACTGCGGCGCCTGGGTCGGCGCGGCAGTCGGCGGCGGCGGTTCGGTCGGCGCCGGCGTCGGCACTTCGGCCGCCAGCGCATTGATCAACACAGTCTCGGAACGCCCGAGCAGCGCTTCATCCGGCTTGACGCCGTACGCGGACAGCGAAATGGTGTGCTGTCCGGCGGACGTGGGCGTCCACGGCACTTCCGGCACCTGGAAATCAGCGACGCCTTCCTCCGGTCCGGGGATCGTGGCATACACCGCGCCGTCGACGAGCACGTCCACGCGGGCAATGCCGCTGCCGGTCGCACGCCCCTGGATCTTGAGGCCTTCTCCGACCTTCACCTCGGCGCCGTTGGTCGGCGCCGTGATCACGACTTCGGTCGGCGTATTTGCGCTGCCGGTGCATGCGCTCAACAACAGCGCCGCCGACACCGCGGCGCCCACCAGCCTCCAGGCGCCACGCAGGCGCGTCCCATGGTTCATACTGATTTCTCTCCTTCGCTTTCTATCGCGTTTCGCATTCAGCGCGACCGCATCCACAGCGCGCCGTCATTATCTCGGTATGGATATTCGGAATTTTTCGACCGGGCGACGCTTCGCTCGCCCCGTTCCGACATCGACGCCAGGCAGTGGGCCATAACTTTACCATCTCACTCCGCAGACTTCGCATGCTACCCCGCGCCGTTCGCCGCTGCGGGTTTTCTTTCCTACGGCCGATCTACGCGCATCCGACGGCCCTGCGTCAGCGTCGCCGCGCCGAGCGCCGTCAGCACCAGCAGCGCCGCCCCGAGCAGGCCGACCGGCCCCGGCCG
Source organism: Thermoflexales bacterium (assembly GCA_044235195.1). Lineage (GTDB taxonomy): Bacteria > Chloroflexota > Anaerolineae > J036 > Brachytrichaceae > CANJQH01. Next base: position 1,978 of record JBIIIA010000014.1, on the reverse strand, counting down.
GCTCTGCGGGCCGCTGCTCGCCTGCGCCCCGGCCCCGACCGCGAACCACGGCTGCGCCGCCTCCCTGCGCACCTGCGCGCGCTCGACGACCGCCGTCGGCTCGGGAACCGCGCGCTTGCGCAGCCGAAAATCATCGTACGCCGCGCCCGCATGCCCGACCAGCACCGCATGTCCGTCGACGCGCTCCACCGCTCCGCCGACGACCTCGGCGATCTTCGCATCGTCGAACGGCAGGTTCGCCCGCAGCCGCGCCCCTTCTTCGCCGTACAACGCGCCGGCCTCGATGCGCCAGCCGCGTTCGCCCCCGCTCCAAAATGTGCCGTCGACCTTGCGCTGAACTTCGCGCTGCGTCAGATCACCCACCCGCTGCTGCAGCACCCAGCCCTGCCCATCGCCGCGCGTGTCTTTGCAGTAGAAGCCGTGCAGCACGCCGTCGAAAACGTGCTGAAACCAGCAGGCTTCGTTGTTGCTGAGCACGATCGCCCCCGGCAGCGGCTCGAACGGCCCGAGCGGCGTCGGCCCGGCGTAAATCTTCGTCTTCCAGGCGTTTTCGTTCACTTCCGTCGACAGGTAATACACACCGTCGTACGAAAGCATGTTCGGCGCCGCCAGCGTGTACGGTTCCTCCAGCAGCACCATCTCGGATGCGACGTCGGACAGCTCACGCGGCGTCCGCGCGCGACGGGCCTTGATCTGCCACATGCCCTGCTCTTCGCCGCCGCGAAACCAGTACAGATAGTAGTAGCCGTCGGATTCGTCGAAGAACAGATGCGGGTTCTGGTTGCGCACGCCCTGCTCCTGCGCCACCAGCACGGTGTACTCCGGTGAGAAAGATCGCCCATCGACGCTTTCGCGCAGCACCAGGTGGCTGGTCCCGCAATGGTCGCGGTCGTACACCATATAGAGCGTGCGGCCGTCGTAGTGCGCCGACGGCCAGCGATCGCCGTCGCGATTCAGGATGGGCTCCGCAGATTTGTCCCACTTCACCAGGTCGTTGCTGCGCAGCAGGCCGATTCCGCCGCAGTCGGCCAGGCCGTAATAGCCCCAGTAGCGGTAGCCGTCGCGATTCAGCTCGACCACGCTGAGCGTGTGCGGGGCCTGCGTCTCCCACGGCTGATCCTTTTCGGCGATGGTGCGCGGCGCGCCGAGCGCGAAGTAGCCGAGGCCGGCGCGGTCGAAGTCGTCGAAAAATTCGAACGTGCGAAAGCCGCTCGACAGATCGTGCGCCTGCGGATTTCCGTAGTACGCGTAGATCGTCGCCCGCCCGCGCGCCGGCACGTGCGGCGTCTTCACCCACACGATCGCGCGGCCGGCGGTGCGGTCGTACGATTCGACCCAGTGCGGCAGCCAGCGCACGCCGCCGTCGTCGGTGAAGCGCAGGTCGCGCAGGTCGTCCGCCGCGCGCGCGAAGTCGAAGTGCGCGGCGTCGAGTTCGACGCGCACCTGATGCTGATGCAAGTCGACGTCGGCGTCGTTGCGCACGACGATCGGCGCGCGCCACGTCCACCCGGACGCCGCGCGGGCCGCCGGCGGCGCACCGACGAACGCAGCAAAAACAAGCACGCAGACGGCCAGTGCAAATTTCTTCATTTCACGATCTCCACTTCGCGCAGCACGTACTCCGTCTCGGCGGTTCCGTCGACGGACAGTCGATCGAACGACGGATACGAGTACAAGCCCACGATGATGCGATAGACGCCCGGCGCGGCATCGGCCGGGATCAGGATGCCGCGCGAATCGGTGATCACCCCGCCGGCGCTCCAGCCGCTGGTCGGGGCGGCGCCGTTCGACGGCGGGCTGTCGTTCGCCGCGATCTGCGCGCCGTCGTCGCTGCGCCGCAGATGCACGAACACGGTGTAGTCGGCGGCCGGGCGGGCGGCGGCGCGCCAGATCAGATCGAGCGCGATGGGATCGCCCGGCGCGAACACCGCGCCGCGCACGCGCGCGCCGTCCAGCACGATGGCGTCGCCGAAGCGCG